>CALFNL010000108.1 GCA_937902875.1 uncultured Bacteroidota bacterium
TTTGGCGCAATCTGGATTGCCGGATCCAATAGATTTAAGGCTTCGGTGTAGGCGCCATTCTGGGCACGGTCTAAGCACAGGTTATAGAAATTAATCGCTTTCTTATTCACTTTGGAAGGATCAAAATTTTGGGATACCGATTGCCCGGCCATCAAAGAAAATAGGGCTGGCAATAAGAGTGAAATGAATGGCTTCATGAAGTGGATATCAGGTAACATAGGTAAACGAAGCTATTCAAATTTTATTCCTTGACTGGCAATAAAATGTTAAGGTGTGGAGCCATAAAATTGGAGTTTGCAGGCCGATGAAATGGATTCCATATTATTGATGGAAGGAACATGAATCAGAAAGAAGAAATTTGTGGAGGTTCTGGAAAATGCATGTTTCCGGGCGATTCAGGGAACACCGATATACTTATGAATTTGAAGACTCAGTTCCCATTTGGGATGCGATTTAATATATTCCACAATGAGGGGTGTAATAACGGAGGCCTTCCCCCATTCGGGCTGCAGGTATAATTTACAATCCTGCTTCATCTGAGCCGCATATTTTTCAGCCCAGGCAAGATCGGTTTTATGGTAGATCACCACTTTCAATTCGTCGCCCATTGGCAGGTTTTCAGGCAGAGGAGCTTTGAATTTTTTGGGAGAGATGCAGATCCAATCCCAGTCTCCACTCATAGGATAAGCGCCTGAAGTTTCAAGGCAAATGTAAAAGCCGGCTTCGTGAAGGGTTGTCGTTAAACCATCGAGTTGGTGCATGAGGGGTTCTCCACCTGTAACTACCGCCAGGCTTACAGGGAATTTCCTGGATTCATCAACAATTTCCCTGGTAGATTTAAGGGGATGCTTTTCAGGATCCCAGCTTTCTTTAACATCACACCATATACAACCTACATCGCATCCACCAAGCCTGATAAAATAAGCAGCCTTCCCCTGGTGAAATCCCTCTCCCTGGATTGTATAAAAAGCTTCCATCACCGGAAGCACGGCGGTATTTTGCGGAACTGAAATCATGGGAGGCAAAGTTAGGGCAATCCTTTGGGTCTGATGCAGGGGAACATCGCGCATGGGTAATCTTGAAATCAGGGAAGACGGTTCCTCATATTCGGTTTGGGCTCAATCGTTGCCGGTTTCGAGTCTATTGAGATATGCCTGAAAGGTATTTTTCATGAGAGCCGCAATTGTCATTGCCCCAACGCCACCCGGCACAGGGGTTATGAAGCTGGTTTTGGGTGCAACGGCATCAAATTGCACATCTCCTTTAATACTGTAGCCCTTTTTTTTGCTGTTATCCGGCACGCGGGATATACCCACATCAATTACTACAGCGCCATCCTTCACCATATCTGCCTTTAGGAATTCGGGTCTGCCTAATGCAGCCACCAGGATATCGCCCTGCAGGCATATTTCCCTGATGTTTTTGGTATGTGAATGACAAACTGTGACCGTACAATTCCCCGTGGGTGTATTCTGGCCAAGCAGGATGCTGACAGGTCTTCCCACGATATTGCTGCGGCCCAATACCACGGCATGTTTGCCCTTAGTTTCTATCTTATAATGTTCCAGTAACAGCAAAATTCCATAGGGTGTGGCAGGGATAAAGCTGGGAAGTCCCTGCACCATTTTGCCGATATTCAGAGGATGAAATCCGTCAACGTCTTTTTGGGGTTTTAGCTTATGGATCACTTTCTCTTCTGACACCTGTTTTGGCAATGGCAATTGTACCAGGATGCCATCTATTCCCGCATTATTATTTAAATCCTCGATCTTGTTCAATAGAGTCTTCTCCTCTATATCCGCGTCAAATCTAACCAGGGTGGATTCGTATCCTATTTCCTCACAAGTCTTAACTTTTGAGGCCACATAAGTTTCGCTTGCGCCATTATTCCCAACCAGCACGGCCGCCAGATGAGGAGCTCTCATCCCCCTCGTTTTCAAATCAGACACTTTAGCCTTCAGTTCATCTTTTACAGCCTGTGCAACCAGCTTTCCATCTAATATTTTCATGGCGCAAAAATAGAAAGCCTGAATGAACTTGCCGAAATCTTTCATCTCAAATCCGTTTTTTTCCATTGCAGGGCTTTTAGCATGTTCATAATTTCATCCTAAATGAAGGGGTTGAAAATTCTGTTGTTGATCTTTTGCATTTTCCTCGTGAAAACCGGTGTAGATGCTCAAAATATAAGGGATCCCGTTTCGGCCCTGTATCCCGGCTTTGGGGCCTACAGCAGCAAGCAGGCGGACATATTTTCGGGAAGGGCTAATCAGGCAGGGCTGGCCAGGCTCCGCAGTTTTCAAGCCGGAATTTATGGGGAGAGGAGGTTTATGATGAATGCACTGGGCTTCTTCACTCTGATCGCATCCATCCCAATTCGACCAGGGAACCTGGCATTGCAGGTTGACTATTTTGGATACCATAATTACAATGAGTCACAGGGAGGCCTTGCCTATGCGCGCAGCCTTGGGCCAAAAATGGATATTGGAATTAAATTCAACTATTATGCGCTGCGCATACCCTCATATGGGAGTGCCTCTTCTTTCAATTTTGAACTGGGTAGCCTGCTGCATATTTCAGACAAGCTGCACACGGGCATTCATGCTTATAATCCGCTTGGGAGCCACTTGGGCAGGAGTGGCCAGGAACGGCTGGCATCCATATATAGAACCGGACTGGGTTATGAACCCTCCGTTCATTTGCTGCTCAGTGCTGAAATATTAAAGGTGGAGGGCAGGGATCATTCCATAAACATTGGGATTCATTACCTGTTTTCAGAAAAATTGCAGGTAAGGTGTGGCATTAGTACCGGCTTGGGAGCCTTTTTTTTCGGATTGGGTTTCAGAAACAGAAAAATTCGGCTTGACTTATCCGTTAGTTTTCATCAGTACCTGGGCCCGTCACCGGGTTTGATGATATTGTTTCCTACAGATCAAAGTTTTACGCGGTGAGATGGCTTTTATCAATGGCATGTTCCCTCCTGCCTGTGCTCCTTTCTGCACAGGAAACCCCTGGTCCGGATTTGGAACAGGAATTCGAGAATCTGGCACAAGTGACAGACGAGGCTGAGATAAAGGACGATTCCTGGTTGCAGGACCTGGACTATCTCAAGGAGCATTCCCTGGACCTCAATACATGTGAGGAAGATGATTTGAAGGGAATAAGGCTGCTCGATCCCTTACAGATCCGCCATTTCCTGGACTACAGGAAGCTGTTGGGAAAATTTCTAAATATTTATGAATTGCAGGCCATTCCGTATTGGGATCTTCCGCACCTTCACCACCTACTGCCATTTGTGATAGTCAGGGATGCTTCCTGGAATGCAGTGCCGCTGTTTAAGAGGCTCAGCCGGGGATCATTTAACGCTATGGTCAGGACATCGACAATTTTGGAAAGATCTAATAGATATACTATTGACAGTGGGTCCTCCGGATTCCTGGGCGATCCATTTAGTGTGATGGCTCGTTTGAAATACAGTTATAAGAATCTATTGCAGTATGGAATCACGGCAGATAAGGATGCGGGTGAAGCTTTTTTTGGTCCAAAGCAAAAAGCGGGGTTTGACTTCTATTCCTTCCATTTATTTGCCAGAAACCTGGGATTAATAAAGGCAATGGCTTTCGGAGACTTTAATATCAACTTTGGCCAGGG
>CALFNL010000109.1 GCA_937902875.1 uncultured Bacteroidota bacterium
ATGGACGAATACAATCGCCCATTATGTGGGACGTGATAGTTATAGGCACCTATTTTTTCATTAGTTGCCTGCTATTATATTTCCCCCTGTTACCCGATCTGAAGATTCTTATCCGTTTCAAAGAGCAGACAGGAAAAGCGTTGAATCGTCTGTACCGCTTCCAGGGTTCATTCTGGAAAGGAAGCAAGGCGCAGTTCCGGATCAGCCGCAAATCCATCAATATTCTTTGCATTATTATCATACCCGTAGCTTTTTGCATTCATACGGTAACTTCCTGGTTGTTTGCCACTACGTACAGACCGGGATGGGACAGCACTAATTTCGGCGCCTATTTCATATCTGGAGCTTTCCTGGTGGGTGCCGGAGGAGTAGTGGTTGCCATGTATGTTTTCCGGAAAGTCTATAAGCTGGAGAACTATATTACCGTCAAGCATTTTGATAAGATGGGTAAGATAGTTGTGCTACTGGCGTTATTGTATCTCTATTTTAACGTGAATGAATACCTGGTTCCGGCATTCAAGATGAAAAAACCAGAAGCTGAGCACCTAAACGAATTATTCTTTGGGGAATATGCTTCACTTTTCTGGTTCGCCATACTGGTGGGCATGATCATACCCATCCTGATTTTACTATTTAAGAAAGGAAGAAGGCCGCTGCCGATGTTTATCGCGGGATCGATGGTAGTTGTTGGAGCATGGTTCAAGCGTTACCTGATTGTAACGCCAACACTATTGCATCCCTTCCTCCCGAAGCAGGAGGTACCACCGAGCTTTCATCATTATTTCCCCAGCTGGGAAGAGTGGGCCATCGCCATGGGTTCTTTGGCAGGCGCCTTACTCGTGATTACTTTTTTTGCAAGGATCTACCCCATCATCCCTATTCAAGAAACGATAACTGAACAAAATGGAAAAGATGAACATTCATAGATTCCTGTTACTCCTTCTTGCACTGATGACAACCGTTGTTACCAGAGTAGCGGCGCAAAAGGATTCTGTAGAACAGAAAGAAATAGTAAGGCTACATTATTTTAACAATAACAATAGCCTGCAATACCTCCTGCTCGAAAGTATTCTGAAAACCGGCAAGAAATCCGAACCTCAGAAGCACAAGGTATTCAAGATATTTCTGGATAGCGACAAAGTGGAGAACCATATAACCAAGGTCCTCACAGATGAAAATGGCATGGCGAAGGCTGTTATTCCGGCCAGTCTAAAATCCATTTGGGATGGGGCATCAAGCCATACTTTTATCGTGGTAGCAGAGGGTACGAGCAAGGAAGAAGAGACTTCATCGGAATTCACCATTACGAAATCGAAAATTACCATAGATACATCTTCAGCCGAAGACACGAAGAGCATCACTGTTCGGGTAATGAAACTTAACAATGGCGAATGGGTGCCAGCGAAAGACGTCGAAATAAAAATCGGGGTGCAACGTTTGGGCGGCCTGCTGCCAGTTGAAGATGAGGAATCATACACCACTGATTCTACAGGAACTGCAACCGCCGAATTTAAGAAGGTCGGGCTTCCGGGAGATCAGCAGGGAAAGCTTATGCTTACTGCAAGGGTAGAAGACAATGATGAACTTGGAAATCTTATCATAGATAAATCTGTGCCCTGGGGCATTGCCACCAAACCAGACAATAATTTCTTTGCCCGGAGAACATTATGGTCCACCCGTTTCAAAACGCCCCTTTGGTTGCTTTTTATGGCTTACTCAATCGGCATCGGGGTTTGGGGCACGCTGATATACCTTGTTGGACAAATTATCAAAATAAAAAGATTAGGCGATCGCTTCACGGATGGAAGTAGCCGGCCTCCGATGTAAATACATTCATAAGATTCAAAAAAAGAGGCCCGGGGCCTCTCATTCACATTATTTGCCTGCGGTTGTTCCGCAGGTGCAACTTTCTCCGCACATACAAATATCGCAGGTGCATTTTGCGATGTAGCTCTTAGCCCGAATGGTAAATTCCATGATTTTGTATTTTTTAATTAATGAATAATTGACCATACAAAACTACTGCCGGCGAGAGGCTCATGCCTTATGCTATTGAGGGATTATTTTATATAATTTTTGGATCAGATCCTGTCAAGCGACCTGCGTTTTTCCGCTCCTATCTTCTTGAAATGTGAAGGAGTGAGGCCAGTAATCTTCTTAAACTGAGAGGACAGGTGATGGACACTGCTGAATCCGGTCTGGTAGGCTATTTCAGTCAGGGACAATTGATCATATACCAGGAGCTCTTTAACTTTTTCTATTCTTTGTAAAATGAAGAACTGTTCAATAGTTTTTCCTTCAATGGAAGAAAAAAGGTCGCTGAGTTAGCTGTAATCATTAGGAATTTTCTTTATGATAAAAGAAGAAAGCTTCAAATCCTGACTTTCCATGCCGAGGTTTATGTATTCCAGGATTGCCCGCTTTATGGCTTCAACAGTTCTATGGATCCTTGATTCGATTAATTCAAAACCTGTTTTATTCAAATCCGCTTCAAGGAGCTTTGATTCATCTGCCGTTAATTTTCTGGAAAGTTCAATTTCGCCCAATGCTATTTTCCTGTATGGAATATTAAGCCTGGTAAGAATTTGATAAACGGTGATGATACATCTTTGGCAAACCATATTCTTAACTAAGAGCTTATTATGTTTTTCAGGCATTCCTATTATATTATGCAAGCAACGAAAGTACCAACTAATCGAATCAAATTTGAAGTAATCAAGTGAATCTTCTGTGAATATCTAACTCAACCATTGTCAGACAAAATGGTCAATATCGTTTTGTGTGTGATACCTGTAACTGGAATCAGACCTCAAGCCGGAAGAAAAAATGAGTGATATGAACAAGATACATGGTGACCCAGTAACAAAAGCGGAAAATGTTTCATCGACAAATTTTCAACAATATTTACAAATGATAAATTCATTTCCCGGCAGGTGAATGTACAAGCTCCAAACCAACGGAAGTACGTGGTTTGAATCCGGTCCAGGTTTTAGCATTTGACTTTTCTCCCAGAGCCAAATATTTTCCGAAATCCTTTTTTTTCAGATATATGCCCAAGAAAGCGGTTACAAAATGTTGGTTGATATTATTGATTCGGCGCTCATCCCAGGCAGGCTCGGCGTAATGATAGTAATCTGCAATAGGAAGTCCAGGTTTCAACGACTCTGGAGGCGGTGGATTCGGGGCGATATTATGCCTCGCATTTTCATAGGTGAGCAGATACCGGTCGGCATTGGTTGCCCCCAAGTATATGGCTTTGGTACCATCTTCGTAACCAGAAACATCATCCAAGCTACCCGCCACTAAAAATAGAGGCAGCTTTAAACCCACTAAGCCTGCTGAATCCCAAACGCCTCTCTGCATACCCCAAGGGGCAAAAGCCACTACCGCTTTTATGCGGAGATCATGAGTAGTTTTATACAGAGCATTATTAGCCGTGAGTGTCTCAATGGCTTTGGATCCCCCGGTCATTTTTGTAAAAACCCCCGCAAATTTCTCACTGTAACCGGCCCCTGCTACATTTAGCACGCCATAGCCTCCCATTGAATATCCAATGAGACCAGTATTATCGGCATCCACCAATCCTGCTAAGAAACTTTTGCTGCCGGCCCTGCCTTCTTCTGCGATACTGTTCAGCACAAACAAAATATCTTTGGGGCGATTCAGCAATACACTTTGAAAACCTCCCGCATCCTGATGCGTGGATTCAGTGTGATCAATTGCAGCTACAACATAACCTTTGGATGCCAGGTTCTCCGTGAGATAGGTTAGCAGAACCCTTGAGCCTGGGTAGCCATGCGACACAATGATTAAAGGAAATGGAGACTGCCTCAATTCGGGTTGCGCATTTCGCAATGCTCTTCCCTGAAACCTGAAGGGGATCAATGGTCTCGTAGAGTCATTTCTTACGCCCAATTGGTCATCGTATGTTGCCAGCTCAACTTGGCCATCTGGCACAAGCGCCGGATACCATACTTCAACTTTGAGCGGCCGATCGTACTGAGAATCATTCCCATTCCGGGATCTTAGAATGTCTATTTGGCCTTTGTTTACGAAATTCAAAGTACGAACTCCCACATGATATTCACCCCTCGCTGCTAATTCAGGCGCATCAGGCAGGATATCTCCTGTTATGAATTGCCCATTGCTTGAATTTGCTTTTTTATTTGTTGAGCATGATTGGAGCAAAAATAGTCCGATCACGATAGACAGCAGTCCAGCGTAAAACTTTCTCATGGTTGTTCAAATTGGAAAAAAAGATGCAACAAATGAAGGAATCTTTTTTGCAGAATGTGTTCCAGGGTCAGTCGGATTGGTTTCATATCATTACAAGGGTCATCGTGGCTATGAAACCCATGAGCATAAGTGCCTGGTAATACATCCAGCCCATACTCATGCCATTATCCTCTTCATAATTGAGAAGAGTGACTAATATACCAACCAGTGGTATCCAATATATCAGTTTATTTTTCATCATACTGATTCTTTTCCATGGATTAAAGAAATGAGTGCTGGCTGTTCCTGCGGCATTGCAAGTACGGGCCAGATTACTCTTTGTAAAACCTGTTCATCTTCAACGAGGGGTTCGGGCAACAGTCATGTTAACTGGAATAATAGCAGAATTTGCTGAATCAGTTTTGGCGGCACATTCAAGCTTAATTATATGTATAAAGTTAATCAATTTCGCCCTCATTTTCAAGCATTTCTTACTATACTGTACAAAGGGTAAAAGGGTTGGGACCGGGGTCATTTGGGGGTAAAATGGGAGTGGTTACAAATTTCTCATCCATCGCCACATATCAGGATTACCCATTTAGGCCGCATTGGCTATATAGCTATAGGGTGGATTTGCCATAAACTGCTCTATGAGCTGGTGCCAGATGCTGGCTAATGCATTTCTCCTGTTGAATCGAAAAAAGAATTCATCTAAATAGCCATTGACAAACCTGACTGAACAATGATGATGTATGCCTCGCAGCCATCCATTCAGATTTATGATCACTACATCCATTTCGGGGAATCTTCTTCTGCCTCTGTAACGCCTTTTTCTGAACCCGGGATCACGAACCTTGGACCATAGCCTTTCAAATCCATAAATAAACATCCGCAATTGTTCCTGCTCCGGATGCTGATCTGGGTTTGGCTTTATATTTCTTTGTCCGTCTAATTTGATCACATTTCCATAAGCCCGGCAACCCTTTTTACCCTTTATTTTTTCAGCGATAATAACCACTTTCCTCTTTTCTCTTTTGCTTTTGCCTCCTCTTCCATTTCCCCAGCCACGAATCAGCAACTCGTCCACAATTGATTCCTGGCCTGACTGGCTGGCGCCGCTGTTTCTCATTGCTTCCTGAGTCTTGCGCTTGAAGAGCCAGGATGATTTTTGATTGATTGAATATTCTTTGGACAATTCCATTGTGGACATTCCCTTTTTCCTGACAGCAATCCGGAATGCCATTCCAAAAGCTTTAAACAGAGGAATCTTTATCTTATGAAAAATCGTATGAGCCGTCACCGATTCATCATACCTGCAATTTTGACAACGCAAATGAAACCTGGTGCGTCCTTTATAACTTTTGGTACAACTACATCTGCGGCAACGATAGCCATTTCTCCATTTCATATCGAAAAGATACTGCCTGCAATCGTCCTCGTTCTTAAAGAATTTATTAAACTGTTGAATAGAACCTCCCTGGAACATAGCCTGATCTTTAGTTCCAAAATACTAAATGCAATAATTTCCACATGCTACTGGTTTTTTCTTTGAGGCCTAAATGGGTAATCATGTTTTTGGGTGAATGTCGAGAATTCCCCTTCCCCCATTTTTCCCAACCCCTTCAAAATAAATACTCTCCCATCCCTTACCGATGAAATCCCCCTAACCAAAAACTTTATTCCCATTATTCCTAAATGAAAATACCGATCTGATTCAAAGAAAAATCCTGGCCCTTACTGAAGAAATACCGGTTCATCGCATGACGAAAATACAGACCATCACTAATCTTGATAGTCTCTGATCCTATTGACATCCAACCTGATTTCCTCAATTTTTTTTATCGCATCAATCCTGTTCCGAAAGTCTTACATCAACTTCCCATCTTATTATTCAGAATGAAACCATAATCCCTCCTAACATATCTGCCCCAGAACCTGAAAAAATACCATAAATTTAGTCTCACAGCCCATGAACAAATCTGTCGCTCCTTCGCGCTGGCGCCGCATCATACCGGTGGTCTTTATTACATACAGTCTCGCGTATCTGGATCGTGCCAATTTCGGATTCGGAGCGGCAGGCGGCATGGCAGAAGACCTGCATATTACCGCAGCCATCTCCTCCTTATTGGGTTCCCTCTTTTTTCTTGGATATTTCTTCTTCCAGATACCCGGCGTTTATTATGCTGCAAAAAAAAGTGCCCGGACCTTGATTTTCTGGTCTCTGATTTTCTGGGGCATTTTCGCGATGGCAACCGGACTCATCGGCAACATAAAAATTCTAGCCCTCATCCGTTTCATGCTCGGCGTAGTGGAAAGTGCCGTATTCCCTTCCATGCTGCTCTTATTGAGCCGTTGGTTTACCAGGGCGGAACGTTCCAGAGCCAATACCTTCCTTATTTTCGGAAACCCTGTCACCATACTCTGGATGTCTGTGTTTTCTGGATATTTGATAAATGCACTTGGCTGGAGATGGATGTTTATCCTGGAAGGAATTCCCGCTATAATATGGGCATTCATCTGGTGGAGGCTTGTGGATGATAACCCTAAAGAAGCCCAGTGGTTGAATCAGGAAGAAAAAGACGCCTTAGAAGATGCATTGAAAAAAGAACAGGAAACCATCAGGCCGGTCAAGAATTATCTGTCAGCTTTCAAATCAAGGGTCGTCATTTTGCTCTGCCTCCTCTATGCACTATGGAGTATCGGTGTGTATGGATTTGTTATCTGGCTGCCTTCCATTATCAATGCGGCCCCCGAGGTAGGCATCGTAGAAACGGGATGGCTGTCGGCCTTTCCTTATCTTCTGGCTATCCTCGGAATGATAACCGTATCTTACTTCTCAGACAAAACCTTAAAAAGGAAAATCTTCGTCTGGCCTTTCCTGTTGGCAGGAGCCATTTGTTTTTATTGTTCCTACCTGGTTGACAAAAATAATTTCTGGCTCTCATTTGCGCTGCTAAGCGTTGCCGGCATGGCAATGTATATTCCCTATGGACCATTCTTTGCCACCATAACCGAAATTTTGCCTTCAAATGTTGCAGGAGGAGCCATCGCCCTGATCAATAGTTTTGGGGCGTTGGGATCTTTCGCTGGCTCCTTTCTTGTTGGATACCTGAATGGAACTACCGGAGGCTTCGATGCTTCCTATATTTTCATGGCTGGTTCGCTATTATTTTCCGCCATCATCGCCATCATATCGCTGAAAGAGAAAGAAAAATCGAAAGAGCAACAACCGCTCCCCTTCAATTTACAGCCTACGGTGAAATGAAAAACTCCTCATGCCTGGTTTGACCTCATCCATTTCCTGAGAGAAATTTCTATTCTTTCAAACTCTTAAGGTACTTGATACTCCGGGGCACCTGCTCAATCACATTATTACTTTCGTCTTCTATAAAATAATGTTTGATCCCAACCCTTTTGGCTTCTTTCAGAATTCCGGGGATATCAATTTCCCCGGTGCCGAGTGGCACGTCATTCTCTGGCGATGTGAGCCCTGTGAGGTCTTTCTGCACTCCTCTTCTCATGTCTTTTAAATGCATCAGCTTCCATCGGCTACCATATTTTTTCAATAGCTCAACAGGACTCCCTCCGCCAAATTGCATCCAGAAAATATCCATTTCAAATGACACATACTCAGGGTTGGTGTTCTTAACTATATAGTCTAACAATGTTCCATCTTCATATGGCTGGAATTCATAACCATGTGCATGATAGCAAAAGATCAGGCCATGTTCACTCAATACCTTTCCGGCCCTGTTAAAATCCTCTACCGCCTTTCGGGCATTTTCGAAAGTCAGAACCCCCTTTTCATGGGGTATCCAGGAACACATCACATACTTAGCTCCCAAAGCCTTTGCTCTGTAAGCAACTGAATCGGGGGCTCTTGCCAACTGTTCATATCCGGCGCCAGTGGAGGGAATGCTGATGCCTCTTTCATTGCACAATTTCCTGAATTCTTCGGGCGACATTCGATTCCCACCGCCTTCAATCTCTGTGAAACCCATCATTTTAATAGTATCCAGCGTCTTGGCCACATCGTTAGGAAAACTTTTTCGAAAAGTAAATGCCTGCACACCCAGGGGCGCCGTATATAATGGCCTGCCTTTTTGCGAGAAAGCAGATTCTTGGGCATTAATAACAGAAAAGGCCACTAGCAGAAATGCAATTCTCTTATTCATGATATGATATTTCTAATTACAAATGGACCTCCATCCCCTTGCATCTCCATTTTCACATATTTCCCTTCTTCAATTCTTCTATTGCATGATTGGCAGCGCGGGCCGTCATCGCCATATAAGTGAGGGTAGGGTTCTGGGTTCCTGTGGAAGTCATGCAGGCTCCATCTGTTACAAACACATTCCTGCAATGATGAAGCTGATTCCATTTATTGAGTAATGAAGTATTAGGATCATGGCCCATACGAATGCCGCCCATTTCGTGTATATCCGAACCTGGCGGAGACTTTGTGTCTTCCGCCTTGATATTTATGAAACCCGCCTTTTCAAACATTTCCCTGGTTTGCTGCATATAGTCTTCCACCATCCTGTCATCATTCTC
>CALFNL010000110.1 GCA_937902875.1 uncultured Bacteroidota bacterium
CATTTTTAATCCACTATAATTATTTGATGTTTTCTACATCGTCATTTCCCTGCTCTCCTGCATGTTGCGGATCAAATTTGCGATAAGCTCTTGCAAAAAACAAAGGGAATATCCAGATAGAAAAAAACATAGCACACAAAACCCCACCTATAATTACGCGTGCCAATGGCCTTGAGCTTTCTGATCCAATACCGGTTGAAATCGCCGCTGGTAATAAGCCAACTGCATCCATAAACGCAGTCATCATTACGGGACGTACACGGGAACGCACACCGGACCTTATAGCCCTGGATAAGGATACCGGATTGCCTTTCTTTGACTTCTCCATGTTGTGCTTTATTTCCGTGATAATGAGCACGCCAAACAAAATACAAATACCAAATAGTGCAATGAATCCAATACCTGCTGAAATACTAAAATTAGTTCCCGTGATATATAATGCCGCTATTCCTCCTACTATAGCAAAAGGTACATTGAGGAAAACCAACCAGGCATCTTTGAAATTTCCGAACATACTGAACAGTAAAAGAAAAATAAGCAATAAGCTAATCGGAACCACCTCCTGCAATCTTTTTGTAGCGCGCTGTTCGTTTTCAAAATCACCCTGCCACGCCAGGGAATATCCATTTTTCAACTGTACTCTTTCTTTTACTTTTTGCTGGGCTTCTTTTATAACGCTTCCCATGTCCCTGCCGCGAACAGAAAATTTCACTGCAGAAAATCTTTCATTATCATCACGGAAAATGAGTGCAGGACCGGTTTGGGTTGTAATGTTTGCTATTTCTTTAATGGGTACTTTGGAACCACTCTCAGTAGGAACCATCAGGTTGCCAATATCAGTTTCGGATTTTCTGTATTCTTCGGGTATGCGTACCCTTATGTCGAATTTCCGGATTCCTTCATACAATTGCGTAGCTGCTTTTCCTCCTATGGCCATTTCTATTACTGCACTCGCATCTGCGGTAGCTACGCCGTAAAGCGCCATCTTTTGCTGATCAAGATCTATATCCAGTTCAGGCTGTCCCAAATTTTGAATTACTCCCAGGTCTGTAACGCCGGTTACGTCCTTTAATACGTTTTGCACTTCATAGGCTTTGCCTTCCATATAGTTTAATGAATCACCGTATATTTTTACAACGAGATCACCCTTAACCCCTGAAACTGCTTCTTCGATATTATCAGAAATAGGTTGAGAAAAATTAAGATCAGCCCCTGGAATTACGGATAGTGATTTTGTCATTTGGGCTATTAACTCAGACTTACTGATATGGGGTTTCCAACTGTCTTCAGGATATAAAATCACATCAAACTCATTGTTATAGAAACCGGTTACATCCGTGCCATCATCGGGGCGGCCTGTTTGAGAGACTATCGTTTTTACCTGTGGAAATGCGATCACTTTTTCTCGAACAAATTTTGCGACTCCCACGGATTTGTCGAGCGAAACGCTATATGGCAGTTGCACTCTGAGCCAAATAGAACCCTCATCCAATTCCGGTAAAAATTCAGTACCCAGAAATTTGAATGAGTATAAGCCAACAACAATGATTATTATTGAAGTAATGATGGCTGTATTTTTATGTTTTCCACAAAAATCAAATCCTTTCAGCATGAAATTGTTCAATTTGTGAACAATCGGATTATGCTTTTCGCGAACATTTTTCCTGAGCAACATACTGATAAGAACGGGCACCAAAGTCAAGGTGAGTATTAATCCGCCAAGCAGTGCGAATCCCAATGTAAATGCAAGAGGAGAAAACAATTTTCCTTCAATTTTCTGGAAAGAAAAAATAGGTACCAGAGCGGCAATGATGATCAATTTGGCAAAGAAGATTGCCTTACCTAATTCTGCGCCGCTATTTTTAATCATTCCCAGTTTGGCCAATTTATTGAATCGGCTCATGCCTTCAATTTTTGCTTTTCTATCAAGAACTACAAAAATTCCCTCCACCATCACTACAGAGCCATCGATGATAATTCCAAAATCTATAGCGCCCAATGATAAAAGATTTGCTGACATATTCATCAATCGCAAACAAATAAACGCGAACAGTAGCGAAAGAGGAATTACGATTGAAACGATCAAGGTGGTGCGCCAGTTGAACATGAACAACGATACAATCAATGTAACGAGTAATATCCCTTCTATAAGATTATGCAATACA
>CALFNL010000111.1 GCA_937902875.1 uncultured Bacteroidota bacterium
ATAGGATCGTCTGCGCCTACCCACGCACCCGCAAGCAATTGTGGATTATAACCAATGAACCAACCGTCGGCGTTATTATTGGTAGTACCCGTTTTACCGGCCAGCTCGCTGGTGATACCGTAAGAGCTTCGCAGGGCGTGCGCGGTTCCGAAATCTACCACGCCTTCCATCATCTTGGTCATGATATAGGCTTCCGCCTCACCTATCACTTCCTTGTGTGTGGTGGTAAAAGTCTCGAGTACATTGCCATTACGGTCTTCTATACGCGAAATATAGTAAGGCTTGGTATTCATGCCTCCTCCGGGAAACATGGTGTAGGCTCTTACCATTTCAATGAGTGAAATGTCGGCCGCACCCAGGGCGATGGAAGGATAGGGGGGTATATTGCTCGTGATGCCACACTGTTTGGCAAAATCAACGGTTCTGTTCACCCCAATATCATTGATAAGATTGGCAGCCGCGGGGTTGATGGAAGCGGCCAAACAATAATTCAGTGGTCTTTCACCCGAATATTTTTTGTCTGAAATAAGTTTATTGCCCAAATTGACGGGATCTACGGATACGGCCGTTTCCGGTGTATAACCATTCATCACCGCCAGGGTGTACAGAATGGGTTTGAAGGTGGATCCTACCTGCCTCTTGGTATTGATATTGGCATGATCGAATTTATAGGTCTTGAAGTCAATGCCACCCACCCAGGCTTTTACTTCCCCGGTGAATGGATCGGCCACCACAAAGGAAGCCTGCAGCATTTGCTTATTATATTTGATGGAATCCAGGGGCGTCATTACCGTATCCTTTTCTCTCTTGAGATTCCATGCAAACACTTTCATGGGTACCTGCTGCGAAAAAGATTTCCTGATATCTTCTTCAGAGGTTCCTTCGTCTTCCATATTCTTCCAGCGATCACTTTCTTTCATGGCCCTTTCCAAGATAACCTTGCCATCCTTGGTTTTCCATACGCTGCCTTCCCTGATATTCTTCTGTGAATTGAATACTTTTTGCAGGTTTGGCATATGCCTGGCTACAGCCAACTCGGCATCAAGTTGCATCCTTGGATTGATGGTGGTGTATATCTTCAATCCATCCCTGTAGATGTCGTAGGGCTTTCCCGTCTTGGGATTATTGTGTTCCTTACACCATTGCTTCACATCGTCGCGCAATACATCCACAAAATATGGCGCCAGGTTAGAATTCTGATCCACCTTCTTATAGTTAAGCTGGATTGGCATCAGTTTTAATTTGGCGGCTTCCGCGGCGCCCAGGTAATTGTTGCGCACCATCTGGCCGATCACCGTATTCCTGCGATCCATGGCTGCCTTGGGATAGAGCCGTGGATTATAACTCCCTGTCGCGTTCAGCATGCCCACCAATACGGCGGCTTCTTCCACGCTCAGCCTGTCGGCATCTTTCTGAAAAAATGTATTCGCAGCATTGTTTATTCCGAATACATGGTCGCTATATTCCACCGTGTTGAGGTATAGCGCCAGTATTTCCTCCTTAGTAAAATTCCTTTCAAGCCTGATGGCCACGATCATCTCCTTTAACTTTTCAATCATTCGCCTGATCTTATTCTTACTGCCCTGCCCCAGCATATTCTTGGCTAGTTGCTGGGTGATGGTGCTGCCCCCTCCATTTGTTCCGAATGAAAGTATCACACTGGCCAGGCGCCTGGCGTCTATTCCTGAATGTTGGTAAAACCTTTCATCCTCAGTAGCCACCAATGCATGAATCACGTTAGGGGATATATCCTTGTAGGGCACATTGCTCCTATCTGTAATATAATACTTGGCCATGGTGGTGCCATCGGATGCAATAACCTCAGAAGCTGAGAGAATGGATGGATTTTCGAGTTCCGCCAGCGAGGGTAGCTTTCCAAAAAAGCCCCAGCTGATCATTAACATGAACAGGACAAAAAAGCCCAGGCCAATGAAGAATACCCTCCAGAAAATTTTGACGGCTTTTGACATATAATTGCTTTCAATATTTTGTTAATGGATGAAGCATCGAGATAAGCGCAAATTCCATGCTGAATTCGGGAAATTCAAGCAATGGAGGCGTTCTCACAAAGATTCACCGGGATTAAATTTCTCTAATACCGATCCTGCCCCTTCCGGTATGCGAATTCATGAACCCGGAACCGGTGCCAGTGATTCGGGAATTATCTGCCCGACCTACACAATTCATTCGCAGCTTGTTGATTTTCACTATTAGTTTCGGGCATTTCCAGGAAATTGCCTTTTGCTTTCTAGAACTTGCCGGGAAAATTGGCCTCCAAAAATTTCCTGTATGCTTCCAAATCTTTGTTATTCTTTAACACTTCGAGGTTATCGGCACTAATGATGATGAAGGAATATTTTTCCGGCGCCAGCCAGGGAACCACCTGCGCGCCTGCCACTTTCCTGGCTTTTTCTACATAATCCAGGGCGGTGCCTGCATCGGAAAATGGTGACATCAATACCAGCTTATGGGTATCATCCAAAGGCAATAGGCTCATCTCAATGGGAGTGCTGTAATAATTTTCCTGGTTATAGCGATTGAATGCATTGCGCGTTTCATTACCATAAACGATATCTACCTTGTTGAGCACGATCGCTACATAATGCTGATCGGCAGGCCTGAAACTATAGCTGGTAGCGGTTTTGGCCGCTGGTGCTTTTTTCATTTGCGATGAATCCACAACGGCTCTGGCCGAATCTTTACTTGCCGGGGGGCCCGCGGCAGATTTTTGCCGATTGTCATTTCGTACCTGCTCCACAGGCACTGGTTTTGGAGGCTCATTAAATACGATCACCGTATCCTCCTTCATTCTTTCAACTTTCAGGTTAGTGAGATAGCTCTCAATCTCCTTCCTGCGTTTGAGTACGCCTACCAGGGTCTCTGCCTTTTTGGCCATCGGAGCATTGGGATTTAAACTGATCAGGGAATTCAGGGTGGCAATGGCTTCCTGATCCTGTTTCTGTTTGATATAATAGATGGATTCTATATACAGCAATTGCGGATTCCAGAATTTTTTTCCAAAGAGACTGTCCGCAGTCTTCTTCTGCTTCAATGCTTCATCGAAATTACCTTCGATGAATAAATTGTAGATAGCCTCGTAGCTTTTTGTGGCGGCCACTTTAACGGCGTCCTGTTCCTGCTCCGCCAATTTGGGATTATCAATAAGCGCTACGTAGCGACTCTGTGAAAAATTTTCTGCTAAAAGGTTTCTATACTGCTTTGCCTTGTCGGCCTCACCCAATTTGGAATAACAATAATAGAGATCAAAATAAATCTCCTCCCTGTGAGGCGTATTTGGGAAACGCTTTAACAAATTTTCATAGGTGTCGATGGCATCCGAATAAAATTCAAGCTTATCCTTGAATATCTTTCCCAAGCCAAAGTAAGCTGACTGGATCGAATCATTGGAAATCCTGATGGCATCAGGAGTCAGTGGTAAATTCTTCAAGAGGCCGGCATAACTGATATCGGTTGGATTTGTTTTCAGATTAGAATTGTCTGGCGCTGCCGACTGCTCCGCGGTTGGCCTTTGACTCCCTCCCATATTCAGGCGGGCATTCACTTCGGAAAGCCTTCTCCAATTGTCCACATTGGGCCTGTTTCCCCAGTTTTTTCTGAACTCCGTGAAACCGGAAGATTTCATGGCCATATTATTGAAATACCATTCTCCTTTTTCATTTGTGCCGAATATATCCGTTACCGCTTTATTGGCAAATGGATTATTTGAATTTACCGCGAACGAATTCGATTCTTTCAACCTTTTTTCCTTTTTCACTTTTTTACATAGCCGT
>CALFNL010000112.1 GCA_937902875.1 uncultured Bacteroidota bacterium
ATCGAGGCTGGAAAAAATATAGTGGATATATCTTTTTTTCCGGAAGATGCTTTGCAGTTGGATGCGCTCGCGAAAGAAAAAAAAATAACCGCGATCGTGGACTGCGGCGTTGCTCCCGGAATGAGCAACCTGGTGTTGGGACGCTATAATGAGGAAATGGAGATTGAAAATTTTGAATGCTATGTAGGTGGCCTGCCCGCAGTTCGCAGAAAGCCATTTGAATACAAGGCGCCTTTTTCTCCCATTGATGTGATTGAGGAATATACACGCCCTGCGAGATATGTGGAAAACGGACATACCGTGACCAAGCCGGCCTTGAGTGATACGGAGTTTATGGATTTTGAAGAACTGGGCACGCTGGAAGCCTTCAATACCGATGGATTGAGATCTCTCATTTTCACTATGGGCCACATCCCCAATATGAAAGAGAAAACCCTTCGCTATCCGGGCCATGTGGACCTTATTATCGCCTTGCAGCGCAGTGGTTTTTTTGACAAGGACCCGGTGCCTATTGCAGGCACAGCCATCAGCCCGATGGAATTCTCCTCCAAGGTCCTCTTTCGCGAATGGAAACTGGATCCGGAAGAACAAGAACTCACCATCATGAAAGTGATCATTCAAGGCAGGCAAAAAGATAGGAGCAAGACTATCGAATATTCGATTTTGGATCGTTACGATCCAATTACTAAAACCTCCTCCATGGCAAGAACAACGGGTTATACCTGCACGGCCGCCGCAAATATGTTAGCCGATGGATTGTTCAACAAGAAAGGCATATTTCCCCCGGAATGGATCGGCAAAGACCAGGCTTGTTTTGATTATATCATGGATTATCTCAGTAAAAGGAATGTGAACTGGAAAAAGAGGGTCATTGCTGAGTGAGTCATTTGACATTAATTACTGGGCATTAGTCACTGTTCATGGGTCATTTGTTACAGAGGAATTAAGCTTGCCCTTTTGCAGATTAGTCATACCAGCCCCTGCAAGAGCAAATATGTTTGTGTTTTCAAAGACTGGTGCATAATCATTCGAATCGAAATGCGAATTGCATATATGCATTGCAGTTAGCCAACTGAAGTAATTGTGCCTATAATTTTCCGTTAAATCTCCTAGCCGGATTTTGAATATCTGGTAGCCGGATATTTTGAAAAGCTATCTTCCATTTTGAAAATTTTGGGGTGGGATTCGAAATAATGGTGGCGAGTTGGAACACACGCCGCGGCGAAAAGATGCACAAATATTATTTTCCTCTTCTGAGAGATGAGGACCAGGCCAGAGCCAAAAAAGATCGGGGCCAGAATTGTGGTCCCGATGTATTTGAAGTTGTTTGGATCAATATTTGACAAAGTTCTTCCGAAATGGATAATAGGGCGATTATTCTGATTCCGCCACCACTTCTTTCACCTCAGGGATCATGCGCTTCATCATGCCTTCAATGCCGGCCTTGAGCGTGATCATTGACGAAGGACATCCTGAGCAGGAGCCCTGAAGCATCAGGTTTACCACGCCATGGTCATAACTCCTGAACCGTATGGCGCCGCCATCCATTTCTACCGCGGGTTTCACATAATTGTCAAGAAGTTCCTTTATGCGCTTAACCACATCATCGTCGTCGGCTGCTACCTCGTTGCTGGAATCCTGCTTCAAAACTGCCACTTCTTCTTCATTGATGATTGCCTTTCCTTCTTCCAGGTATTCCTTCAGGAACTGACGAATGGTGGGAATAACATCCTGCCACTCAGTTTCCGAAGTCCTGGTGAGCGTAACAAAATTACTGGCAATGAATACAGCCTTCACAAATGGAAAGGCAAAAATTTCCTGTGCCAGCGGGGAAGGACCGGCACTCTCAATATCAGGGAAATCAATACTCTTTCCAGGATACAATAATTTGTTGGCCACGAATTTCATGGTTTCCGGATTTGGAGTCATTTCCGTATAGATGCTGATCACGGGATTGCCTGTCTTAATCATACTTGCATATTTATCCTGCAAAGATAACAAGAATCGTGGGCTCTAAGCTTTCTCAATCCCTTAATTGCGGGGTCAGTAAGACGAGACGCGGAAAAATTTCTGAATTCGTAAACCCATGATATTAAGGCCGTCGCACAATCATCAGATTCCCAGTGATTTTTCGTAGATTCGCAGACAACTAAATTGACCTATGATTTCCGAAAAAATAGCCAAATCGCTCAATCGGCAGGTACAGCTCGAAGCCGAATCATCTCAGATTTATCTGGCCATGGCCAGTTGGGCCGAGGTAGAAGGATATAATGGAACTGCCGCCTTCCTATACAAACATTCTGATGAAGAGCGAATCCACATGCTTAAACTAATCAAGTTCATAAATGAAAGAGGTGGCCATGGCGTGATTCCTGCCCTCGCCCAGCCCTCGCTAAAATACAAAGGGATCAAGCCATTGTTTGAAGAGGTGCTCAGCCATGAGATTCACGTGAGTGGAGAGATCAACAAGCTGGTGGATATCTGCCTGAAAGAAAAGGATTATACCACGCACAATTTCCTGCAATGGTATGTGGGGGAGCAAATTGAAGAAGAGGCATTGGCAAGAAGAATTATCGACAAACTAAAACTCATAGGCGACGATAAAGGCGGCCACTATTTATTTGACCGGGATGTGACCACTATTGAAAGCGCATTGAAATCTGAAAAAGGTTTTCGTTCGGAATAAATCAAACCTCAATTTCATTGAACAATCGGCTTCAATTCATATCCTTTCTGCCTAAGGAGACTGATCAATCCTCCAGGGCCGGCCAGGTGGCCCGCGCCAACGGCGAAAAAAATACTTCCTTTATTCATGGAGTCTTCCATTACCGGTATCCATTTCCTGTTACGATTGAATATGAGCGCGTCTTCCGAACCCGAAATATCAGGTGATTCCACGATCATACGATACAAAGAATCTAATTGCTGATTCTTATAGAATTCAACCATTTTCAGGGATTCATTCTGTTGTTGGCCGAATTGGTTGATAGATTCCATGATCATTTTCGCCTGCATGCTGTCGGGCATCTGATCAAATACCCCGATCTGATCCTCAATCGTTTCAAGTCCAAGCATTTCTTTGTGCTCAGCCTTACTCATATTTACAAAATTCAGCTCATAAGATTCCTGCTGGCCGCAGGGCATACTCTTCATGTAGATAAGACTCAGGAGTGCAAAAGGCTTCAGCGAACTAAATAAAGCCAATGGCATTCCAATGCTGTCGCGAAAGAAATCATTCAACCTGGCATAATCTTTTTCATTGAAGAAATCGCTCAATTTCTTCCCTTTCAATAAAGAAAGTTGCAGCATCTTCATGTTCATGGAAGGATCATCCATATCCAGTTCCAGGTAAATCTTATCCGAGGCCGAAAATACCTGTTTCAGGGTTTCACTGATTCTAAAATCCTGCGGGCAGAGCATGTGAATGGTGCCATACAAATAAGATGGCTTCTTGAGTTTGTCGCCTGAAATCTGCCACAGGAGGGAATTGCCTGAGGAGCTTTGCGCGACCGTATTACCAGGTGCGGCAATCGAAAGAGTAATGGCCAGGAAGGTAATGAATCGATATTTCAATTCTTAAGATTCAATATGTACAAAAATATTACAGTTCCGTCTCTTCTTCGTTCATTTCTTCAAGCACTGATTTTAAATTCCTGATATGGCAGCCATAGAGGCAATTAAGATACCATTTGTTAACAAACCAGGTGAGCACGGTGAGTCCGATCATGATAAGGAAATAAGCCAGGGTGGCAAACAAAGAGGAATTGAGGTGCATTTGTGACAGCCCCGGCCACCAATGCCTGACCATAAACATCACAAAGAACAATATCATGAGAATGGGAACCATTAGGGTTCCGGCAAACAGGTAGAATCGTAAATACTGTTCCAGTTTTCGCACCTGCATCTGCAGATTGGATCTTACCCTGCAGGTAATACATTGCATTTCCTTCAATAATTTGTTCTTATGGTAGTAATAAATTACAAATGCCAGTGCCAGTAAAATATACACCCAGGCCACCTGCCTCAGCCTTCCGTTAAAGGCCGTGAAATAATAGAGAGTCACTCCCGAAAATGAAACAATCACCAACATGAGTTCAAGCAAAAGGTTGCGTTTCATGCGGGCGATGAGCCCGTTTGATTTGGCATGCAGCATTTCCAGGATTTCCCGGTCAGAAGATGCCTGGCTCTCCTCCTTATTTGTTGCGATCCATATTTCCTTCAGCGTTTCAATTTCCATTTTACCCTATTTATCAATGTGGTTGTTCTTAACTGATGTCTTTATTTTTCTCTGCGGTAACCAGCTTTTTTCCTGGCGAAACTGCGGGCTGGAATTGAGGATGAATATCCTTTCGCAATTTTTCCTTGATGCGATTCATTTTCACGCGGAGATTTCCCTGGCCAATGCCCAGAATCTCCTCCATCTCTTCATATGATTTTTCTTCGAGATATAGCATCACTATGGCTTTTTCCAATTCAGACAGCCTGGAGATGGCCTCATAAAGCAATTGGCGTTTTTCATCTTTTTCATGATCAAAGTGCTCAGCAGAAAGGATGAGCGCCAAATCTGGTACGGTGATATGCGGAGATCGTTGACGCTTTCTAAGGTTAGAAATGGCAGTGTTAAGTGCAATCCTGTACATCCAGGTACTCTGCTTGGATTCTGACCTGAACTTTGGAAAGGCCTTCCATATTTGAATGATGATTTCCTGGAACAGGTCCTGCATATCCTCGCTGGAATGGCCATATAACCTGCACACTTTTTGAATGATGCCGGTATTTTCGCTTACCAATTGAAGAAACCTCTGTTGTAACTGATCCTGTGCCAATCAGATCTTTTGGTTAATATACCCAATGGGTCGTTACTATAGGAGAAATGTTACATATCAGGTTGTTAAATCATCAAGAAAGGCATTTATCAGAATATAGCAAGCTCTGCCGCAGCCGCTTCATTGAAATTAAATAATTGGCGCAGTCTAAGACTCCGGGACCACTTACCTGATGAAGAAGATTTGAGAGCCTCTTTAAATTGCCTACATCCGAAGGATGTACTATGGCAACAGACTTGCTTCCAGTTTGATTTCGGTATTCAATAACTTGGAAATAGGGCAATTGGCTTTAGCATCTGCCGCGCATTCATCGAATTTTTCCTTGCTGATGCCGGGCACCTTTGCTTTTAAGACCAGGTGTGAAAAAGTGATGGCTCCATTTTCAAGCGCCACCGTGCAGTCCGTGAGAATTTCATCTGCAGTAAAACCTGCTTCATTCAGGGAAAAGCTTAGCTTCATACTGAAACATCCCGCGTGAGCGGCCGCCACTAATTCTTCAGGGTTGGTTCCAACCCCATTTTCAAATCTGGATTTGTAGGAGTACTGCGTTTTATTGAGTGTGGTACTTTGAGTGGTGAGATAGCCCTTGCCATCTTTTCCTGAGCCATTCCATACGGCAGTTGCAGTTCTTTTCATGATGAATTGATTTTTGTTGTTATAAATGGAACAACAAAGGTCTTAAATCTTTTGCAACCGGATGGTAAAGAAGAAATAAATTTGACCTGAATAAATAAAATTCAAATTGAATCCTGCAATCCATTCGAAGCTGCCAGCTGTTGGAACCACGATATTTACGGTAATGAGTTCGTTGGCATTGAAGCATGAGGCCATAAACCTGGGCCAGGGCTTTCCTGATTTCCCAATGAATCCGGAACTGGTATCATTGGTGAATAAGGCCATGCAAAATGGTTTTAACCAATATACTCATATGAGTGGTTATCCTCCTTTGCGGAAAGCCATTGCCGGGAAGATTGAGCATTTGTATGGAGCCAATGTGCACCCGGAATCTGAAATTACCATTACGCCAGGAGGAACTTACGCCATTTATACAGCACTTACTTCGGTTCTGCGTGAGGGTGATGAAGTGATTGTTTTTGAACCTGGCTATGATAGTTATGTGCCGAATGTTGAGATAAATGGCGCAAAAGCGATATTGGTTCCTTTGCGGATCCCTGATTATAGCATAGACTGGGATTTGGTGCGACAGGCTATCAGCCCGCGTACCCGGATGATCATGCTGAATTCGCCACATAATCCAACAGGATGTGTGCTGAATGAAGATGACATAGCACAATTAAGGTCCATTGTAAATAATACGGGCATTTTTATTTTGAGTGATGAAGTATATGAACACCTTATTTATGATGAGGTCCCCCATCTGAGCATGTTGCGTTATCCCGATCTGATGGAGAGGAGTTTCGTTTGCTTCTCTTTCGGCAAGGTTTATCATTGTACCGGGTGGAAACTGGGTTATTGTGTTGCCCGCAAGGAATGGATGAAGGAATTCCGGAAGGTGCATCAGTTCAATTGTTTCAGTTGCGACACGCCCAAGCAGGTGGCGATGACAGAATTTCTGAAGCACAAGGATGAATACCTTTCTCTGGGCGCGTTCATGCAAAAAAAGAGGGATTATTTTTTGGAGTTGATGAGGAGTACAAAATTTCGCATGTATCATTCTTATGGCAGCTATTTCGTTTTGGGGAGCTTTGCCCATTTCAGCGATGAATCAGAAAAAGATTTAGCCATGAGGCTAACCAGGGATTACGGAGTAGTGACCATACCCGTCTCCGCGTTTTACAAAAATGAAAATGACAATAAAGTGCTGCGGTTTTGTTTTGCGAAAAAGGAGGAGACTTTGGAGAAAGCGGTGGAAAGATTGCGGAGATTGTGATTTCAGGAAAGGAGAATTTTCTCTACCACTAACCTTAAGCTGATGGTTTCTTAACAAGGGCGTTGAAGACGGTTCAAAAAGCAATTTCATTCGGCACAAATTCCATATTCAGATAAGGGTTATATTTTTCAACTCGAAGTGGCAAAAAATAGCCGTGTATTAATTTAGGATTTAAGACGCGAACCTGAATATGATTTCGGGCAGTGATAGTTGCACCGGGATAAATAGGCGGCCCTTCATAGAATGCACATCTGATTGTTTCGTATGCCAAAACCGGATTATTTTTTCCTGATTGTTGTATATGTTTAATGACTGCTCAATCAAGCGATCTGTTATTATCCTTATTTTGGGGAATTTCTTTTCCAGCCTCTTCATATATTCTATTGAACTCGTCATGTGCTAATCTTAATAATGCAATTGACTCCGGTTCTAAAAGATTTAGGCATTTTCCTAATTCAATAGTTGCCCAAATAACGAATGGAGTCTTGATCCTTTTTTTATTGAATTGTTTCCCTTCCGCACTCTCGATTGTGTACTCTGATGCTGTCTGTGGATCTTGTTCTCAAAAGTATATGCCGTCCCCTAACCAATCCCATGGATTATTGCTTGAGGTTAGGCTGATATTTCCGTTTAATGCAGCCAATCCAATTGACCTATCACAACTGTGGTCCCGGTTATTTGAAAAAGTTGAAGCAGTGGCAATTTATCTATTCCTCTTTTCTTCGTCTTTCTCCTTCTGCTTTTCCTCGCTGTCCTCTTTATCTCTTAATAGGCCTGCATCAGCGAGATATTTTATGGCAGTTTTTCTAGACCTGACTGCCTTTTTTGTAGCCGCTTTCAATGCATTAATTTGCTGTTGAATTTGCTCTTGAATTGCCGTTTGAGTCAGTGCTCGAAATTGGTTGATTTTGGTAAAATAATTTGTTTCCCGCAAAAAGTGTCATGATCCTGGATCATATTTTCTTACCACAGTTTAGTATTCTCATGCAGGGAACCTGGTGGAAACTATAACCATGGAAAGGAAGATAATAAAGAGAAATTCATATTTACACTAACATTCATGTCTCTTTTCACAGATTAGTCAATTATTTTTCCTCATCATTTAAGAAAAAAAATAAGGCTCAAAAAAGTGGATAGATCTGGAGTGTACGTGAAGAATCGAAGGCCTTAGTGTTAAATAGAAAAAACCGGAAGCCCATTAAGATTCAGAATGCAACTTTAGTTATACAAGCGGGTCACGAGTAGTAAGAAGTATTTTTTTGATTGTTTTGGATATTTCCAAAGCAGCTAAACCATTTGTGCCTAATCTCAAATGCTCCAGTAAAGATTGATTATCAATGGATTATAATGAGTTTCTTGATGTTAACATGGATACAAATCTATTTAATGTCCACTCTTCCGGCAATTTAACCGCTTATCTAGTTATAAAATTTCCATAAAAATTCTTTTTTCGGCCAAAACCCTTTACCAGACTGGCTCCTATGTTAAGAACGATAATAGTCTCTACCAGCTACCTAAAAAAAAATGGTACTATGTATTGCATAGTATCAAAATACTGTTTATATTTGTATCAGATAAGGAAATAATAGGCAGACAGGACAAATTTCCAGCATAGGAACAGGAATAAAAAAATGTGGATCAACAGACAAGGAATAGTTAAGAATAAGATTGTTTAACAACACTCTCCCTTTCCTCCCCAACATTTGTGGAGAAGAACCGGGGAGCAAATTTCCCGAGTTATGAACATTGAGAACACTCAGAGCCAGATGAGGAAGGGCGTGCTCGAATTCTGTATCCTCTCTATTATCAAGAGGGGTGAGGTTTATCCGAGTGATATTATTGACGAGATGAAAAGCGCCAATCTGAATATTCTGGAAGGAACCCTCTACCCTCTCTTGACAAGGCTAAAGAATGCCGACCTGCTCACCTACCGCTGGGTAGAAAGTACTGGTGGGCCCCCCAGGAAATATTTTTCGCTTACTGAAAAAGGTGCGGCTTTTTATAGGGAGCTGGAAGCTACCTGGAATGAACTGGCAAATGCTGTTCAGACCCTTACAAAGAACGGGCAGACGGTGAGTCGTGTTGACCCAAACAACTTCAACCAATAAAATTGATCAGAAAATGAAAAAGGTAATAAACATAAACTTTCAGGGACGGGTGATTCCCATCGAAGAATCCGCCTATGAAGCGTTGAAGCAATACACCGAAAGCCTGCGCAAATATTTTGCTCAAGAGGAAGGAAGAGATGAAATCATCAACGATATTGAAAACCGCATCGCGGAATTATTTGATGAAAAGTTGAAAAAAGGCGCTGTTTGCATTACCGATGATGACGTGAATGCTGTAATTATGAGCATGGGTAGACCTGAGGATTTTGAAGAAGAAGATGGTCAGAGAGCTTCCGGCACTGCTGGTCAGCAGGCCGGCCCTCAGCAAACGACAAGTGCGGAAAGCATTCCCCAGGAGCCCAGGAAATTATATCGTGCCGAAAATGACAAGGTATTGGGTGGTGTTTGTGCCGGTCTGGCACATTACCTGAGAATTGATCCGGCGGTTGTGCGCATTATTTTCACCTTGATCACTTTTGGTGGTTTTGGGTTTGGAATCCTGCTCTATATAGTGCTGTGGATTGTGCTTCCTTCCAAAGCCCTTGTAACTAATGTGAGGAAGAGGCTCTACCGTAACCCAGACAATGCCATGATTGGTGGCGTGGCCAGCGGATTAGCAGCATATTTTAATATTGATGTATGGATTCCAAGACTGATATTCCTGCTTCCCTTTCTACTCAGCATCATTCCAAATATTTTCAGTGGAATGTGGTGGCATTGGGATGGGCCCAGGGTAGCATTTAGCGGTTTCGGTGGCACATTCTTCATTACCTATATCATTCTCTGGATTGTGTTGCCCCGCGCGGTTACCGCTTCAGAAAAGCTGGAAATGCGTGGTGAGAAAGTTGATCTGGAAAGCATTAAGAATACCGTGCAGGAAGAATTGCAAAGCGTGAAAGGACGTGCTGAAAAAGCGGGAGTGGATATGAAAGACAGGGCCCAGGAATGGGGCAAGGAAGTGAGCGCTACTGTGCAACAGAAGAGTCAGGCATTTGCGTCAGAGATAGGACCCGCCATGAAAAAAACGGGTACCGGCATCGGAAACGCGATCGGAGTCTTGTTCAAGGCGTTCTTTCTTTTCATTGCCGGAGTTATAGCATTTGCATTGCTGATGGTACTTGTGGCGCTATTATATAGTGGAGTGGGTGTATTTCCATTGAAGAATTTCCTGCTTGAAGGATTCTGGCAGAACTTCTTCGCCTGGTGTGTGCTGGTAATGTTCCTGGGAATTCCCATCATAGCAGTCATAACCTGGATTATAAGAAGGATCATGCGGGTAAAATCAAAAAGCCCTTATTTAGGATATATTTTCGGAAGCCTCTGGATTCTCGGTCTCATCAGCGTTTTTGTTCTGATAGGATTGATCAGCAGGAATTTCAGAACCAAGACCAGCTCCACCGAAGAAGCGGCAATTACCCAGCCTTCAAAGGGAAACCTGGTTGTGAAGGTTGCAGACAGCAAAGTGAAATATTATGAAAGCGATTGGTTCAATGGCAATTTCCCATTTCTTTCGCTTAATGAAGACAGCATGCTGCTGAATACGGTTAGGGTGAAGATCGTGAAGAGTGACGATAGCGCATACCATATTCAGGCAGTAAAATTCGCAAGGGGTGGCACGCCCGCGATTGCGGAAAATAATGCTTCCAAAATTTCTTTTCCCATTAGCCAGGTTGACACCATAGTCTATCTTCCGAGGGGATTCGCGATTTCACAGCAAAATAAATTCCGTAATCAACAGGTGATGATAGTGGTTGAAGTACCGGTGGGCAAAAAAATAATGATCGACAAGAGTGTGGATTGGTACGATTGGTTTGATATAAATGTGGACCGCCGCAGGGGATGGAATATACAATGGGAAGAAAAATGGGATAATTCTTATTACTGGAATAATAATGTGCAGTACATCATGACCGATGGAGGCCTTGAAAAAGTAGGAAAGAAAGAAGAAGATACCATTAAACTCAAGAGTGGCAAATTGAAATTGAAGGCTGACGCGGATGGAATTGAAATTCAAGCCGAAGGAGAGGCAAAAGACGATGGCGGATATCGCTATAAGGGGCAGGTGGACACGATAGAACCGCATCAAAGACCAAGCAGCCCCGAAAAAAAGAAATCCGGCAAAGCCGGAAACGAATTAAAGCCGAGTGCCAATTCCGGTGACAAGGCTGAAGCAGGTGATAATGGAAGTATTGGTTATTGGGGCGATCTGCATACCCCACTCTCCCTCATCATCAATCTGATTAACTAGATAAAGTAATATTGAAAGAGGTTTCAATAGACAGGTTGAAGTTGAAACAAAGAAAGGCTCCCGCAATTGTTGGGAGCCTTTTCGCTGTTAACCTTCAAATTAAGGAGGGAATTGATGGAGTAATTGGAACCTTGCGCGGCTTCATGAGGCAGGAAAGCGACGCTTAAGCTCTTCTTTCTTATTTCGGATCAGAATAATTTTCTTACAGATGGCACGGATTTCAAAGGCGTCGTCAAATATTGTGAGCCCATCCATTTTCCGGATCAGTTCCTCTATTTGAAGCTGGAAATATTCGGCAAGAATTTCCGGATAATCTCCATATACTTTATGGGAAAGGATCAGCGAATCGCCGGTTTGAATCCTGAATCCGCCACCGGGGATTAATGCAGGGATTGCCTGATGTTTCATTTTGATTGTTCTTGACATGATTTCAGTTTTTTTGTAGCTTGAGTCAGGTCACAAATTTGGTGATAATTTTATCCGAAAATAGAGGCGTTATTACTGATTTCCGAGGGTCCCGATACGGTAAAATTTGCGTACTTATACTCATGGTTATTTTGATGGAGACATTAATTTTATTGCTCTGTGTAACCTTTACCACTTAAATACTTTTTTATGCATACCAAATCTGTATGGAAAAATCCTATTTCACTCATTATTGCAGCAAGCAGCCTTTTATTGGGAGGCTTTTTCTTCTATTCCTGTACCACACTAAAGAATGTGGTAAATATTCCTTTCGATGTTTCGCAATTGCAAAGAATTAACCATCTCATAAGTCCGGAGCAGGCGGCTGATTTAACCAGTCGATTTGACAGGACCAGGGGTTCCTGGAGCAAAAGAAGCATGCCCGTCAGCGAAGCTTTCAACAAGAGGCAGGTTGATTCCTTATTGAACCAGCAGGGTTGTGTGGGAATTCGTATCAGGTATGGAATGGATGACCAGGGACAGGTGAGGATGGTGCTCTATGGAATCAATGAACAGGGAAAGGATATTGCCGAATTGGGCTGGAATGAACCCAAAACGGGCCTGGCCCAAAACAGGAAGCAAAAAGGCTCCGACCAACAATTTTTTGATTCACCCATTATACTTGAAAACGGACAGCGATGTCCGCAGTATTGTCCCTGAAATGGAATAGCTAACAGCTGGAAATCATAAACCCGATGAACAAAGCCTTCTATTTGAGCCTTAGCGTATTGGTTCCTGCAATATTAGGTCTGACCCGGTACCGCATGGTGGAGACTTCGTATCGCATTTTTATTATTTTCCTCTGGATGGGATTCCTGGCCGAGATTGCCAATAGAATTCTGATTGGCTCGCTTATGAATAACGCAGTATCATGGAATATTTATAATTGTCTCGAATTTATTATCCTCATGCTGCTGTTTAGGGAATGGAAGTTGTGGAGATCAAAGGAACAATATTTCTTTCCTTTTCTCATATTCTCCATTTTGATATGGGTGGCAGATGTGTTGATCATTGGCGGGATAAAGCAGTTCAGCCCTTATTTTGCCATATATTATTGTTTCGTAATTGTGATGACCGCCATCACGCATCTCAATAAATTGATCACAACGGAGAAAAAAGACATCATGAAGAGTCCGCAATTTATCATTTGTATGGGGCTCACCATTTTCTTTACTTATAGGATCTTCGTGGAAGTATCCCTGATGCCGGTGTTCAGAATTTCGAACGATTTTTTTCATCGGGTGTTTGATATACAGGTTTACGTAAATCTTTTGGTAAATTTAATTTACGCCATTGCCATATTATGTCTCCCCAGGAAAAAGACCTATATAAGTTCATATTGATCATTGCCGTTGTTTTGGGCATCATCATTGCCTATTTTATTTTTTCAATAATCCGCCAACAACGTCGCACACTCAGCCTGCATCAGGAGAAAATCCTTGCTGAAATCACTACCCTTGAGAATGAAAGAAGACGTATCGCTTCCGACTTGCACGATGAAATCGGCCCGCTGCTGGCCGCCATAAAGCTCCAGATCAATAGTATTGAATCTGAAGACGAGAGCGATAAAATGCTGATCCATAAATCCAGTACTCAAATTGATGAGATCATCGGTAAAATGCGTGAAATTTCCAATAATCTCATGCCCAATACCCTGGTCAGAAAAGGATTGGTTTCCGCATTGGAAGAATTTATCAGCGCCATCAATAAGACCAACCAGTTAAAACTCAGTATTTCTACTGACAATAATATCTCAATAAATAAAGAAAAAGAGATCAACCTGTATCGAATGGTGCAGGAAATTATTCATAATACCATCAAACATGCCAGAGCCTCTCAGCTAAATATACGCTTGTATGTAAAGGATAATGATCTTATTTTAATAACCGAAGATAATGGCATAGGCTTTAACTTTGACAACCGGCTGAGAGAAAATTCCGGCCTGGGGCTCAGAAACCTGAGTAGCCGGACTGAAATCATGGGTGGAAACTATCATTTTCATTCACAACCTGGAAAGGGAACCAAATATGTATTTGAAATACCTCTGTAAAATCATCGCCGTTTAACATGGCTACCTTGGGAACCATAAAACTGATCATCGCCGACGATCATGAAATTTTCAGGGATGGGTTGAAGCTGATGCTGGCAAGGCAGGATGAGATTGAACTGATTGGTGAGGCAGACAATGGCAAAGACCTTGTGGAAATGGTTGAAAAACATCATCCCGACGTGGTGATGACTGATATTAAAATGCCCATCATGGATGGAATAGAAGCCACCAGGCACCTGACGGAACATTATCCGGAAGTGGGGATCATTGGCCTTTCAATGTTCAATGAAGACAACCTGATCATTGACATGCTGGAGGCAGGAGCCAAGGGATACCTTCTGAAAAATGCGGATAAGAAGGAAGTGCTGGAAGCCATTAAGACCGTTTACCAGCAGGATAATTATTATTGCCGGCAAACTTCCGCCAAACTGGCCCAGATGATCGCGAAAAGCAAATTCAATCCCTTTGCTCAAAAAGTGAGGCCAGAGTTCTCCGAAAGAGAAAAAGAGATCATCGCTCTCATTTGCCAGGAATTTACCAATAAGGAAATAGGCGAAAAACTATTCCTCAGTTCCAGAACAGTGGAGGGTTATCGGATGAAAATCCTGGAGAAAATGAATGTGAAGAATACGGTGGGTATTGTTGTGTATGCCATGAAACATGGATTTTATGTATCTCCCCAATAAACCTGGCAAACCTCAGGTTGAATTCCAGCATTTCGAATAGCCATACATATTTCACCTAAATTTGCGCACCGGTTTCGGAAAACCAGCAGCATGAAAACAACCCCTTTTACCAAGATGCACCTGAATTTGGGCGCCAGGATGGCCGAATTTGCAGGTTATAATATGCCAATCAGCTATAGCGGTATCAATGATGAACATCAAACGGTGCGCACTAACGCGGGTGTATTTGACGTTAGCCATATGGGTGAGTTCATTCTAAAGGGTGAAGGCTCCCTTGATCTCGTACAAAGGGTCACCACCAATGACGCGTCCAAATTATCGGCGGGCAAGGTTCAATACAGTTGCATGACCAATGTGAATGCCGGCATAGTTGACGACCTGTTGGTATATTGCATAGAAGAGAACAAGGTTTATATGCTGGTTGTGAACGCTTCCAATATTGAAAAGGATTGGGAATGGATCAGCGATCACAACGACAAGTCGGTGGAAATGCATGATATTTCCGCCAAAACGGCGCTCTTGGCGGTGCAGGGGCCCAATGCCACCAAGATACTGCAGGGACTCACGGAAATGGATATCCTCAATCTTAAATATTACAGCTTTGTGAAAGGTAAATTTGCGGGGATAGACAATGTTTTGATCAGCGCCACCGGATACACCGGGGCAGGTGGAGTGGAAATATATTTCGAAGACAAGGAAGATCATGCGGAAAGGATTTGGAACAGCATTTTCGAAGCTGGTAAATCCAAAGGGATCAAACCAATTGGCTTGGGGGCAAGGGATACATTGAGACTTGAAATGGGATACTGTTTGTATGGTAATGATATCGATGATTTTACCACACCCCTGGAAGCAGGTCTGTCATGGATCACCAAGTTCAACAAGGATTTTGAGGGAAAGAGTTTCCTTGAAAAGCAGAAAGCCGCAGGCATCGACAAGAAACTGGTAGGCTTCGAAATGATTGAAAAGGGAATCCCCAGGCATGATTATAGAATCAAGGATCAGGAAGGCAATTTAATTGGCAGGGTTACTTCGGGAACGCAATCCCCTACCCTTGGTAAGGCAATTGGCATGGGATATGTCGCCATTGAAAATAGCCCCATTGACAGTGAAATCTATGTAGAAATAAGAACCAAGCTCTTGAAAGCACGAGTGGTAAAATTGCCATTCATTCAGCAATAAAAGAAAACCAAATCCTATGTCTAAAATCCACCTTACCACCTTTATCAAAGCCCCCGCCGAAAGGGTATTTGACCTAAGCCGTAATATCACAATCTTCAAGAAAGCACTCCAAAGCAGGAAAGAAAAAATATCTTCGGGCGCGGCCGGCAACCTGGTCAGTTCAGGAGAAACAATCACTCTTCATGCAAGGCATCTTGGAAAAACAAGGATGATGACTGCGCGGGTGATGGAAATCAAAAAGCCGCTCACATTTATAGAAGAACAGGTGAAGGGCGACCTGAAGAGTTACCGGCATGAACGCCATTTCAAGGAAATAGATAACGGCACCATCATGATCGACTTGTTGGAATTTGAAGGGCCCCGCGACATGTTGGGAAATTTCTTCAGCCAGTTTTATTTGAAAAAATACCTGCAAAAAATTATTCTCGAGCGCAACGAACTGATCCGGCAATTTGCTGAAACGGAAAAATGGAGAGCCGTCATGAACTAATGGCGGCCATTTCAATTCTTATAATCTGAACTCAAATTTTAGTACCATTCCACCGGTAGTAGCGGCTTGTTATCCCGGCCTCAGGATAGGGATTCATCTTCAATCAGCACCTTTCAATCAACCCAAGCGGTGGTTTTTTATGAAATGAGCCTTGGCTTTGCCATTGATCCGCTGAATGAAATGGGCTCCCATTATGCTATAATCTATAAAGGATAAAGGATTGGAGAAACTGTGGTCAACACATTTGGGCATACACGGGCAGGGATAAAATCCTTTCTCTTATTTTCGCAGAATGAACAACCAGCACAAACCCACATTACATACATCGATCTCGCCCGCGGTCCTGCACCTCTATGATGTAACGAATGCAATTGTTGTTGTAATTGATGTGCTGAGGGCCACTTCCACGATTGCTACGGCATTGTATAATGGCGCCAGGAGCGTGATACCGGTTGACAGCGTAGCCAAATGCATAGAACTTGGGAAGAAAATTGACGCGGTCACGGCCGGCGAAAGAGACGGTAAGATAGCAGAAGGGTTGAAATATGGGAACTCGCCATTTGAGTACCCCAGGGAATTTATTGCCGGAAAAATATTGGTTCTGACCACCACCAATGGTACTAAGTTATTGCAGATAGCATTAGACAAGGGTGCGCAAACAATCATAACGGGATCCTTTCCTAATTTATCGGCCGTCTCTGATTTCCTGGTAGAGCAAGGGCAAAATGTGATCCTGGGCTGCGCAGCATGGAAAGACAGAATCAACATTGAAGACATGCTATTCGCGGGGGCAGTGATCCAAAATGTAAGGGACCATTTCAGCATCAATTGCGACTCTTCACAAATAGCGGCATCGTTATATGAAAGCGCCGGAAATGATTTATTCGGATTTCTGAAACGAAAAGATGCTTCACACTATCACAGGCTCGCTAATTATGGCCTGGAAAAAGATATCCGCTACTGTTTAAACCCCGATGTAGCGAATATATTACCCGTTTATAAGGATGGAATGCTGGTAGTGAATTGAGCAGTGAAATGCAGAATAAAGCGGCTCCCGTGTTTCAGTTTGGAAAATCCTTCCCAATGCCCCTGGATTCAATATTCTGCGTTACTCATTTGAAGGGGATTTTGGGTGGCCATAAAATGGAAGGGTTGGGCTTGAATCCCCAGGGGCCGGGAACCTGTGACAGGGCCCAAATTCTATCTTTTTCGGTTTCTCAACTCCGCAAAATTGCGCTAATTTTGCAAATTGGCCTTTTCTGAACGATGCATAGAATCGGCTGGGAAGGCCCTCAGATTGAGAATTCAGAAATTCTTTGCATGGCATTACCGCACCTTATCAAGTTTGTGTACAATAGTGGAACGGATGAAGTGATCCGTCGTGGCAAAAAGATTCATTCTTTAGGTTATGTTGAATTTATAGAGCACGATGAATTGCTGGGATCCGTTGTTTTCAGGGTCAGGGACGACAGCTACACTACCTTCTACAAAGTATATATCCAAAAATACAAAGACCCCAAGGGCCTATCGGTTCGCTGTACCTGCCCATATAATCTGGGCGATATTTGCCGTCATGAAGCTGCTGCCTTATTGCATTTGCAGGAATTGATCGACAAGAATATCCTGGGTGAGAAAGACGTATTGTATCACCAGCGTCATACGGTGATAAAAATGAAGCATATTGATCTCAAGACGATCAGGCTGCTTACTTCACCCGAAGCGCTTGAAGAGGCGGAAAAGATCATGCGCACTCAAAAGGTAAATATAATTTCCGCGGCCAATGAACGGGTAGAAGCTTCCCTGGAATATCATGGCGAATCCTTTCCACTGGTGATCCAAAAAAATGAAGAAAAAAATTTTGATACTTCTTGTAAATGTGATGAACAGGAGCACCCACTGTGCGTGCATAAGGCAAGCCTGTTCCTGCAGTTGTTGAATGCATACGGCCCTTACTATTTTGACAGCATCCGCAATTGGGATAAGGAAAAAAACAAATTGCTCGAGGCTTATGGATACAGCCTCGATGATGAACTCAAGGGGAAATTTGAATTTACATATAAAGAGGGCAAGCCATTCCTCAGAGTACTCGATTCATCCATCAAGAGAATTACTCCGCTATTGAATTCGGGTAAACCTAAATCTGTTGTAATGGAGAGGGAACCAGAAGTGGAGGTGGAAGAAGATATTTCGCCGCAACCCGCGTCAACAAGGGTAGGCATTGTTTTCAATGGCAATAGTGGCAATTATCCTGGATTTGTATTGGACGCGATTGTGGGCGAGATAGGAGAAAATGGAAAGCAGTTCGTTGGCAGGATTGACAAACTTGACTTGGCGAAATACGTAAACACGGAGCCATTTATTGAAGAGGACAGGTTATTGATACAGCAGTTACGCAAGCTTCAGGAAGCCGAAGTGAGCAAATATGTTAGCCGTAATTCGCCATTCTCAGATATATGGGAAAATATAATTCACCAGGATGAGGACGACCTTCCTGAAGAAACCAAATCCCTCATCATAGAATATTGGTATCCGAAACTAAGAAAATTATTCAGTGAAGAACATGCGCCCCTTCACGCTTATTACCTTCCACCTAAGAAAAATTTTACAACCGGTAACCTGCAACATTTACATCTTTCACCGGAAAAAGTAACCCCGGTCTTTCACGTGAGTGCTGCCAGGAACCACATCGAAATTGCCTGTCGCGTGCGAGTGAATGGAGGGGAAGTATCCATCCTGGAAAATGAATGGGAAAGCAAACTGCTTTTCAAATATGCCGATACTTTATATAATTGGAGCCGCCAGGAAGATGTGCTCGAAGTTGAAAAATTCGTGAATAAAGGAATGGCATCAGTTCCGCGTGCCGACTGGCCCGCGTATTTGCAAAAGACCGTTCTCCCCCTTTCTAGAGAATACAAAGTTGATTTTGCAGATGAGCTGGTACTGGAAATAAAGGATGGGAATCCTGACATTAAATTGCTGCTTCAGGAGAAGGGTGACTATTTGGTTTTTGTGCCAGTATTCTCCTATAAAGGATTTGAAACCAGGTTTAATGAAAAGGACATCATCACCATTGCTGTTGAAGACAAGGTGATGATCGTTCACAGGAACAAGCAGGCAGAACTGCAATTCATCCGGAAATTAGAGAGCCTCCATTCCAATTTTATCAGGCCAGAAGGCGCGGCCACCCTGGTTTTGAAAGGCGGTGATGTGCTGAAGAATAACTGGTTCTTTCTCTTTGTAGACAGCATGAAGGAAATGAACATACCGGTGGTGGGATTTGACGTACTGAAGAATTTCAGGTTTAATACATCCAAGCCTTCCACCCGGATCCATATTAGTAGTGGCATGGATTGGTTCGATGCGAAAGTGAATGTGGTGTTCGGAGATCAGCAGGTGAGCGTTTCTGAAATAAAGAGAGCATTGGCTAATAAGCAGCAATTCGTACAGCTTAATGATGGAACCCTGGGCATACTTCCGGAAGATTGGTTAAAGAAATATTCATTATTGTTCAGGGTAGGGGAGGGAAAAACGAACTCATTGCGCCTGTCAAAATACCACCTGAGCATTATTGATGAATTGCACGAACAGCGAGACGAGACCGAAGTGTTGATAGAGCTTGAGGAAAAATACGAACGTTTGAGAGGATTCAATCGCATTAAGGAAATTGAGCCGCCTAAACAGCTTGAACATATTTTACGGCCTTACCAGGTGGCCGGTTACCACTGGCTCAATTACCTCAGTGAGGTGGGTTGGGGAGGAATACTGGCAGACGATATGGGTCTGGGTAAGACCGTGCAGGCATTGTCTTTTCTCCAATTTTACAAGGAGCAGCATAAACAAATGACGGCCCTGGTGGTTTGCCCTACTACCCTCATGTTTAACTGGGAAAATGAAATAAAAAAATTCACTCCCGGCCTCAGCTATCATATACATCATGGAGGCGACAGGGTGCGCGATAAACAGTATTTCAACCAATTTGATGTGGTCATTACCACTTATGGTACGCTGAGGAGTGATATTAAACTTTTGGTGGAAATAAATTTCGACTACGTTATCCTCGATGAATCACAGGCTATCAAGAATCCGCAAAGCAAGGTTACCAAGGCAGCCTGCCTTCTCAAATCGAGGAACCGACTGTGCCTGAGCGGTACACCTTTGCAGAATAACACATTCGACATCTATGCCCAGATGAATTTCCTGAATTCCGGCATGTTGGGAAGCATGGAGTATTTCAGAAATGAATTCGCCACGCCAATTGACAAATTCGGAGAGCAGGAACGGAAGGAACATCTGAGGAAATTATTGTACCCTTTCATATTGAGAAGGACCAAGGAGCAGGTTGCAAAAGATCTGCCCGACAAAACAGAGACCATCCTGTTTTGTGAAATGCAGAATGAACAAATGCAGATCTATGAGTCATTCCGCAATGATTACAGGAATAAGATTCTGGGAGTCATCAGCGAACAGGGGATTGAAAAATCTCAGTTGACCATTTTGCAGGGCCTCATGAAACTTCGCCAGATTTGCGATTCGCCGGCCATCATGAATGATGTGGAGAAATATCCGAATCATTCCATTAAGCTTGAAGAAATAGGGAGGGAGATCACGGAAAATATCAGCAATCACAAGGCGCTCATTTTTTCGCAATTCCTTGGAATGCTGGCACTCATAAAACATAAACTCATTGAACTGGAAGTTCCCTTCGAATATTTTGATGGAAGCACTTCCGCACCTGACCGTGAAAAAGCGATAAACCGTTTCCAGAATGATGATACCTGCAGAGTTTTCCTCATTTCCCTCAAGGCAGGTGGCGTAGGCCTCAATCTCACCGCGGCCGATTATGTTTATATTGTTGATCCCTGGTGGAATCCGGCCGTGGAACAACAGGCAATTGACCGTACACATCGTATCGGACAAACAAAGAATATTTTCGCCTATCGCATGATTTGCAAGGACACGATTGAAGACAAGATCCTTCAGTTGCAGGATAAGAAAAGGCTATTGGCAAAAGACCTTATATCCGACGATAGCACTTTCGTTAAGAGTCTTACCAGGGAAGATGTGGAATATCTGTTCAGCTAATATTTCATGGGGGCCACAGCCACCGCGATCTTCGAGTCTGCGGTACCATAATAGAGAAACCATTTATTGTTAAAGGGAACCATGCCTTCGGCAAAGCAGACCCGGTTCACTTGTCCATTGATTTCATAGTCTTTTTCCGGTTTCAGAAAACAATGCCCCATTCGGTCGATTACCTTCGAAGGATCATTCATGTCAAGGAGTATCTGTCCGGCAGAATAGGCGCCCGGTTCAAGGGACATATCTCCAAGATGATCGTGATTCATGCTATTATAAATCAGAACTATTCCGGTGTCGGTGTATAAGGCAAAGGGGCCGGGCTCTACCAGCCTGCTGTCAAAATATTTCTTCCGTGGAGAAAATATTTTTTTTATTGCGTGATTCTCTTCCAGTGGTTGCCAATGAATTCCATCTGCGGAAAATGCCAGGAAGATGTCTGTATCGCCCCAATACATCCAGTATTTTCCATTGACCTTTTTGGCAATTAATTGGTCCCCCTTCCTGGAAACCAATAGTGCCCCGGATTTGCTCCAAAGATTCTTGTATTTGCCTTTCTGGTAATCCCCCAATACCAATCCTTTTTTTTGCCAGTGCAGGAGGTCATTTGAAACAGCTATGCTCAGCCTGGCCGTTGAACCATCGTAGGCGGTATAAGTGAGCAGGTACAAACCGTCTTCAAGTTTAGCCAGTCTGGGATCTTCGCAACCGCCTGCCCATTCAAATTTTTTCATGCTGTCGTTATCGGGATAAAAGACCGGCTGATTCATGCGCGTGAAGTGGAGACCGTCCTCACTAACAGCCAGGCCTAAACGTGAGGTGCTGGGGTTTCTCACGATGGTGTCTTCGGCCCTGTATAAGAGGTAAATCTTTCCATCCTTAACCACAGCAGCCGGATTAAATACGTCTTTCGCTTCCCAGGCAACGGGCCTCTGCAGGATGGGGCAAATAAACACGCTGCTGGTATCGGAAAGTAAAATTGGATTCACCGAGTCAACTTTTTTAAATGGCAGAATGGCCCAGGAGGGGTCGGAAGGTTTTGTGGGAGTCGTCGTGTTGCAGGCAACCATTAAAATCATCCATAGAAGTACCAGCGCTATTCGCATCTCTGTAATTTATTTTTTGAAATGCCTGTTCAAATTAAGGCAGTATTGGCCCTAAAGAATATTTCAGGCCCTTCCATAACATTACCATAACAAGCAGGAAGGCCTGGCTGGTGAAAGTCAGATGAAAAGCCATTTTTCTCTGTTCTTAATCTGTCTGGAATCCCGAGGTGAGCAACACACAACGCAATTTTCAGAATGCCGGGGATCGGGGAGCGGCTATTGACACATTTTCTGCAATTAGTGCGGCCCTGAGAGTTGTTGCAAGAAAAAGAGCATCCGGCTCATCGCCATGCACACATACGCTTTCTGCAACTATTGAAATCAAAGAATTTTGCCTGGATCGTACCATTCGGTTCTGTACCATCTCCAGTAATTGTGTAACCGCCTCGTTTGCATCGCCTATGATTGCATTTGGCTCTCCGCGTGGAGTTAGTGAACCATCCGATTCATATCTTCTGTTTGCAAATACTTCATTGATGAATAATAGACCATGGCGCTCCGCGCCGGATTTCATTTCACTTCCACTCTGGCCATATAATATCAGCGCCGGGTCAATTTGGGCCATTGCCATGCACAGGCAATCACTCAGCAGAGGTTCCCTTGCCGCCCGGTTATACATGGCTCCATGAGGTTTCACATGTGCTAACCTTGCTCCCATGCTGATGCAAATTTCCAGCAAGCGATTGATTTGGATACTAATAATGTCCACCAAATCGCTGGGGCGGAATCTTTCAAACAAATCAACTCTTCCAAAATTCTTCCGATCGGGATAGGAGCAATGCGCGCCGATAGCTACGCAATTTTCAAGCGCCAGTTCAACAGTCCTTTTCATGGTATCACTATCACCCGCATGAAATCCGCAGGCTATATTGGCCGATGAGATAATTTGCATCAATTCCCGGTCCTGGCCCATGCCTTCACCCATGTCGGCATTCATGTCGATCTTCAACATATTTCAGGCAAATCTTAAACCTATGGTATCTTTCAGTTGTTCCAATTCTTTTTCCCGGTCAAGATAAAGCTGTTCCGCCTCTGTCATTGAAATCTCTTTGAACCGGGTGCTGTCGCCTGGCTTCAACTGTGCGCAGAGCGGCAGGTCAACTATTGAAATCTGGGCTATCCGGGGATATCCGCCCGTGGTTTGCGCATCACTCATCAGCAGAAACATATTCTGATCGGGTGTTACCTGGATGGTACCCTTGGTGACCGCCGTGCTAATGAGATCTTCCTTTCTTCGCCTATTCATTGGGGTTCCTTCCAGCCTGTAGCCCATGCGGTTCGACTGGTTGGAAACCCTGAAACTTTCGTTGAAAAACTTTTCCTGGCTGTATTCATCAAACCAATCCCATTCATGGCCCTTCACCACCCTGATGAAGGGCTGTCTGTAAAATTCATAAGTGAGCGGCGAAAGACTCCAGTGCGCAATGGCCACATCGTCGGTGCAATGAAATTCCGAGCGGATCTTTTGATTGACCGGAGTCTGTTTATAGGCCTGTGAAATAAGATCGTTCGCCTGCAAGGCCCTGCCATGCCATCCACCAAGCCTGGCCTGCAGATTAGTGCTCTTACTATGCATTACCTCGGCGCAATCAAATCCACCGGCAACGGAGAGGTAGGTTCTGCAACCTGTAAAATCAGGATGTAATACAATCAGGCGATAGGCTTTTACAAAAAGGGCTCTCCAGTATGGAACGGGTTGTTCGTTCACGGAAATTCTTACTCCGGCTCCGGTGAAAGCAATAACAGCATCTTCTTCAAAATACATTTGTGCGCCAGCCATGGTGAATTCAATGCAGGCTTCCTTCTCATCATTGCCAACTAACAGGTTGCCTACCCGCAGGGCGTATTCATCCATGGCCCCGCCCACCGGCATCCCAATGGCCTGATAGTTCCATCTACCCAGATCCTGAATGGTGGTGAGCAGACCTTGTTTGATGATTCGAAGGCTCATGAAGGGTTTGGTTGCATTTGATAGAATTCCTCCCTGCTGATTGATGTGAATTTAACCTGGTCACCCGGGTGCAGCAACACAGGATCTTCTTTTGCCGGATCAAAGAGGGTCACTGGCGTACGCCCAATTAATTGCCATCCTCCCGGACCCGCAAATGGGTAAATGCCTGTTTGTTCTCCGGCAATTCCCACTGATCCGGGTTCCACTTTCGCGCGCGGCGTCTCTTTACGAGGCACACTGAGCCTGGAATCTAGTCTGCCCATATATGGAAATCCAGGGGCGAATCCAATCATATATACCGTGTAAATGGAACTCGTATGAAGCTGAATGATGTTTTCAATACTGGTGTTGAGGCATTTCGCCACCCATTTCAGGTCGGGCGCCATTTCTGCATCATAACATACCGGTATGCTTAAGGATTTGATTTTAATGACCGGATTCTGAGGCAGCTTTGTCACCAAATTCTGCAAGTAATTATCCACTTTTTCAAAAGCTGTATGGCCCTTCATGGCTGTGGAATGATATACAGGAAGGGGGTCATAATATATGGTAATAGTATTATAAGCGGGAACGGTTTCAATGAATCCTTCAAATGGCTCGTGGTTGAGCAGGGCATTAAGATTGATCACCTGATGGTGAATGGCATCATCAATGGTGCTTCCCAATTGGATGACAATCGCTTTTTCGGATAGGAAATATGTAGAGAATGGAGCAAGCATTGCAGTTTAAATATAGAACTTTCGGATGAATTGGCCCTGCGGGTAGGCTTTGACGCCACGGGTTTCAAGGATAGAAAGTATTGATTGATGCGGATGTAATCAAACAAATAGTTAATGAAAGGGCTAAAGAAAATCAAAGACAATCTTGAGGATTACCTTTCCTTTTGCTTTTTGCGGACCAAAATAGGTGTTAATTTCCCAGGATTTGAAAAAGCACGAAACATGAATTCACTGCCTGGCCAAAAAAAACCGCCCAGGGTCTCCCAAGGACGGCATAGCACTTCTTGTGATTTCAGAGGTTGTGCTAAGAAGTTTGCAAATCTGAGGACTAAAGACTATGCCAGTAATGCTTGGTGCGCCTCTTTTTATGATAATATTTAATTGGATAGAAATCAGGGCGTTCCATGATCTTATTGATCAGATTGATGAAGAATCCGAGAAGTCCTGAAGACCTGTGTGTTGATACTGAATTCATGACATGCACGTTTAAGGATGAATTAATTTGGGATAACCAGTTTGTATAACGCAGGTAAAGGCCACATTATTATATGAGGTTGAGATCGATGTTAATTAAGGTTAAATCATTTGAATTGAGGAGATTGTAAAAACTAATTTTGTATTCTTTTGCTTGAAATGCGCAAGAAATTCAGGATACCGGCTTTTTTGATGGTGGCTGCAATGCTGCTGATCGTTGCCTTCCAGGTATATTGGTTAAATCTCAATTATAAGGAAGAAAGGAGAAATCTTCGATTCAGAAGCAATTTATTATTCAGGGAATGTGTATTCCAACTGCAGGCCAGTAAATTAAACCTTGACAGTACCATGCTTCTTGGTTACAGGTCAGCTCGTGATATCGCCCGCTTTGCCGATGTGGTGAGGGCCCGGATAAATAACTCCGTACTAAACCTGCCCGATGCGAAAAACAAGTTGATTGCCTATGAAAAAATGAAAATTGTTCCCGGCTCCGACTCTATGCAGAAAACCAGGAACAGATTGGATGGGAGGTTCTTCGATTTCCTGATCAGTATTGATTCTCTCCAGGACTCCATTAAGGTCAGGGAAGTCATTACCAGTTATGAGCAGAGTCTGCAAAAGGAAAATATTGAAACTCCGTTTGTCATAACCCGCATATCGGGTGCGCCGCCTGTCAATACTGAACAATTACCCAGACCTGAATGGAACAAAATTACCATTGGGTTTAAGAACCCGGTTACTTATCAGTTGGACCTTGGGAATAGCTGGCCTTACCTGATACATCAAATTCTACCCCAGATCATTTTTTCCTGTTTCCTGATTGGCCTCACAATTCTGGCATTCCTGGTTTTGTATAGGAATCTCCTGGCACAACAGCGACTCACTTTAATAAAGAATGAATTCATTTCTAATATTACCCATGAATTGAAAACCCCCATTTCCACCGTGAGTGTGGCCATTGAAGCCATGAAGAATTTTAATGTGCTACAGGACCATGCACGTACACGTGAGTATCTTGATATTGCAGGAAATGAATTGAACAGGTTGTCTCTGCTGGTGGATAAGGTACTCAAATTGTCAATGTTCGAAAAAGATCAGACAGACCTGAAATACGAGAGCTTTGACCTGAAACAATTAGTTCAGGAAGTGATAACGTCAATGCGCCTGCAGTTTGAGAAGTATAAGGCGGAAGTTCAATTGCACGCGCCCCAGGAATCCGTTTTCCTGACTGCAGACCGCCTCCATATTACCAGCGTAGTGTATAATTTTTTCGACAATGCCCTAAAATATAGTAAGGGGCATCCTCGAATAGACATATTCCTCGATTCAAACGAACAGATGGTTACGTTAAGGATCAAGGATAACGGTATCGGAATCCCCCAGGAGTATAAAACCAGGATCTTCGAAAAATTCTTCAGGATACCTTCGGGGAATATGCATAATATTAAGGGGTATGGCCTTGGCCTTAGCTATACGGCACATATAGTGAAGCAGCATCATGGCAGTATAGCCGTACACAGTGAGCCGGGCCTCGGAACTGAATTCACAATAAAATTGCCCGTGCAGCATGAAGAAGGCTAGGATCCTATATGTGGAAGATGAGATTTTCCTGGCGAAGATAGTGAAGGAAAGCCTTGAAAGCAGGGGATATGAAGTGATTTTGGAAACGGATGGCGCGGACGTTTTAACAAGATTCAAAAAGTATAATCCTGACCTCTGCATCCTGGATGTGATGCTGCCAAATAAAGACGGGTTTACCATAGCCGAAGAAATCAGGGAGCTCAGTCCAGACCTGCCTATCATTTTCCTTACGGCTAAAACGCAAACAACCGACCTGGTGAAAGGATTTCAACTGGGCGCCAATGACTATATACGCAAACCTTTCAGCATGGAGGAGCTTATAGCCAGGATAGAAAATGCCTTACGGAACAGATCAAACGAAGTTTTGCAGTCCCTTGCCCGTAATGAAATGGGTATTGGCAAATATGCCTTCAATCCCCACCGCCAAACACTGAGCGAAAATGGAGCGGAAAGAAAACTCTCCTTCCGGGAGAATGAGCTCCTGAAATTGTTGTTCGAAAACAGGGACCGCGTCATTGACCGGAGAGACATCTTAAACCTGCTCTGGGGCAGTGATACTTTTTTTAATTCCCGCACCCTGGATGTTTATATTACCAAGCTCAGGAGCTACCTTAAGAATGATCCTTCCCTCCAGATCATAACGATCAAAGGAATAGGTTACCGTTTCGTGACAAGCTAAGCACATTACCAGCATCCGAATGAAATTGCTGTATTTTCTACAATCGCGCCAAGGATATATAATCAGGTGGTTTGCATGCTACGAGTCGCCGGTTTCCCGGAAAGCCTGCGGATTACCCACATGAGTGTAAAGCTGGGGATAAAATCAGTTCCCGGAATTATTTCTTCAATGAAATTGAAGGTGCCGCCAAGGGCTCCTTTCCATCCTCCAAACATGGCGTAAAAGATCAGGGCCGAAATTGGCGCCCAGATAATATCAGAGAATTCACCCAAACCGGGAATCAGATAAGAAGCATACCCAACCAGATCCAGGAACAGGCAGGCTGCTAATGAAGGATTTTTGAGCATGGATAATAATTTTTTGTGGCGCTTTAAGCGAGACCGAATACGATGACGGAATCGGAGCGAAAAAGTTGCAAGGCTACAAAAACTGTACCCAATGTGAGGGTCTTTCGCTGTTTCGAAAATTCAGATAAGAATTGAAGTTCTCAGGCGGCCACCAGGCTTTTCAGTTTGTTTTGGATTTCTTCGAGCCTGAATGGTTTTGAAATATAATCATCCATTCCTGCCTCCAGGCACTTTTCTTTGTCCTGCTCCATTGCGTCGGCAGTGAGCGCAATAATAGGAAGGCTGCAATATGGTTCGGGCATATTCCTGATATTCCTGGTGGCCGTATAACCGTCCATGATGGGCATATTCACGTCCATGAAGATCATCAGTGGCTTGTGCAGTGGGAGTATTTCCAAAGCTTCCTTTCCATTGGAGGCCTGGATTGCGTTGAACCCCATATTTCTCAGTACCTCACAAATCAATAGCATATTCATGGGTTCATCTTCCACTACCATTACCTCAGATACATTAGAAAATTTTTCCAGAGAATGTTCAATCGTCCTCAATTCTTCTCTTCCTGTGGTATTATAGATGATCTCATTCAGGGTATCGTACAAATTCTGCATTTTTAGAGGCTTGGTCAGGAATTTATGAATGCCCGCAGCTTCTGCATCTTTCACATACCTGTTCTTTTCAAGAGACGACAGCATGAGTGTTATGGGGATATCGGAGAAGCTTCCGGAATTTCTGATTTTTCTGGCAAGGCTTATTCCATCGGTTGATGGTAAGTGGTTATCGGTGATCAGGAGGTCGTAAGGTTGGCCATCTGCGGTTGCGCATTCCAGTTTGTATAAGGCTTCGTCCGAATCGGCCACGGTAATGCAGTCAATCCTGAAATACCGGAAGATATCTTTCATGACTTGTCGGTTCGTGTGATTGCTATCAACCAGCAGCAATTTGCGGAGGCGTGTATTGGGTACAGGCAGGTAGGAAGGTTGATTATTGGCTATTTCCAGGCTTAGCTGAAGAGTGAATTTGCTTCCCTCGCCCACCTTGCTCTCCACGGTCAGGTCTCCCCCCATTAGCTCGGCAAGACTCTTTGAAATGGTCAGGCCCAATCCTGTTCCTCCAAAATTTCTGGTAGTGGATGAATCGGCCTGCGTAAAGCTTTCGAATATTTGCTGCAGTTTGTTATTGGATATTCCAATACCCGTATCACTAACCATGATGGAAATCCTGATATAGTCCTTGCCGTTTTCATTGTAAATCTCTTTCTTTTCCACCGATACGAAGATCTCCCCCTTTTCGGTGAATTTGATGGCGTTGCCCAGCAGGTTCACCAACACCTGCCTGATTCTGACCGGATCACCGTAAATAAGTGAGGGCAGATCGGGCTGAATACTGCAAACCAGTTCCAAATTTTTTTCAAAGGCCTTCACTGTAAGGATATCAATGGTTTCTTCCACCAGTTCATGGAGGTTAAGTTCGGTGGGATTGATCATCATTTTACCCGCTTCTATTTTTGAAAAATCCAGAATATCATTAATGATTTCCAAAAGTCCGTAAGCCGATTTTTTCACATTCTGGAGGTAGTCTTTTTGTGTCTTGCTAAGTTCGGTAGTGAGTATTAGATCGGTGAATCCAATAATGCCGTTCATGGGTGTACGTAACTCATGGCTCATATTGGCCATGAATTCACTTTTGGCTTCGCTGGCCAGTTCGGCCAGTTCCTTGGCCCTGATCAATTCGGTTTCAATTTCCTTTCTTTCGATGGCTGCACCCAATGATGATGCAAAAGATCGAAGCACCGAAAATTCGGCCTCAGTCCATTCCCTTTGGCCCTTTCTTTCGTCTAAACCCACCAGTCCCCAGAATTTATTGTTGATATAAATGGGCAATGCGAGCGCCGCGTAAATATTTCTTTTTTCACACACTTCTATGAGAAATGGATTGGATTCGCTGTGACGATAGGAGTAAAATGGGTAGCCATTCATCAATGGGGTGATGATGGGCTCTATTTTTGAAAATGGAATATTCTTCAGTTGCAGCAGTTCATCATCGTCATCTTTTCTTTCAAAGGAGGTCCATTCATAAATTTGACTGGTGACCATGCACTGATTTTCATCGTCAAAATGATTTCGGAAAATATAAACCCTGTCAACATGCGTAGCGTGCCCTATAATTCTGATGGAATCTGTTATGGCATGCTGCAGGTCTGGTTCTATGAGCAGGCTTTGGGTGCCCCCCGCCACCGCTTCCAGAAGCAAATCCTTATTTTTTAAATTTTCTTCAACCAATTTACGCTCGGTGATATCTCGCGAAGTGCAAATAAACTTGATCACTTCGCCTTTCTCTTTGATGGGCTTCACGATTGTCTCCAGCCAAATGTATTTGCCTTCCTTGTTCTGGATACGATACCGGAGTGTAAGGATTTCCACTTCATTGAAAGAAGGCGCCGATTTATCGGGAATGAATATGTGGTGGTCATCGGGATGAATAAATTTCATCATGGGCTTACCGATCATCTCCTCCTCCCGGTAGCCCAGAACGGTTTGTATGGATGGCGACAGGTATTGAATGATACCATCTGCGAAATGTACGCTGATGATGTCTTCAGAGTTCTCTGCCAACAGGCGGAACTTCTGTTCACTTTGAACCAGGGCTTCTTCTGCTTTCTTTTGTTCAGTGATATCCTGAACAATACCAAAGCCCTCGGTTTCATTGATGCTTTCTGCTTTGGCATAAAGATCTTTGATGTTCTTATTTCGGGTTTGTACACGATAATAGAATTCCGTTGTGTAATGCTGAATATGCTTGTGGTCTAAGGCCTTCTTGATGTTTTGAATGATGATGGGAGTATCATCCGGCACTACAAATTCACAGAGATATTGTTCCAAAGGAATGGTAATGCTGCCCTGGGTTTCCATTTCAAGAATTTCCTGTAATTCTTTACTCATAATCATTTCCTGGTTTATGAGGTCAATCTTCCAGGATCCCATCTTCCCGATGGTGAGCGCGTTTGAGAGGGTATTAATGGCTTCCTGTCGTGACCTTTCTGCCTCCACCTTCTCAGAAACATTTGAACCAATGCCCTGGATTTCGTTCACTTCTTCATTTTCATTTTGCAGTGCAATGAACTCCCATTCCGTCCATAGAAAATTACGGCTCTTGCCGATAGGTTTGCGAATGAGCAATCTGTACACAGTGCCAGGGCATTCCCAGCAGGCGTCTGCTACTTCCCTGCATTTTTGCAGGTCTTTGGGATAAATAGTTGTATAGAAAGCAGTGCCCATTAATTCCTGGTCTGTATGGCCAAAAGTTTCCAGAAAAGAGGGATTGGCAAAGGTGAAATTGCCATTCCGGTCAATCCGGATCACATAATTGGTCTGCGACTGCAGTATGGAGCTGAGATATCTTTTTTCTTTGTCAAGTTCATGTTCTGTTACTTTCAATTGTCGCAGACTCTTCTGCCCTTTTTCAAACGCGGGTTCGAGCACCAGGAACACCAGTAGCCCCAGTGCAAACACGAAGAGAACGAATTTGCCCGTATTTATATCTGACGACTGATGGATTTTTTCATTGGCGATATCGGCGTAAGCTTCCGAAGCCTGGTCCATTACCGGAATGATTTGTTTGCATGAGTACAAGAGAGAGGTCCTAAGGTCTTCCTTGTTCTTGTGCAGGGTGGCTGGGTCATCTTTCAGAATTTTTTGGGTGACTTCCACAATAGTTTTAAAATGGATTTGGGCAATGGAAAGCAAACGCCTGGTTTCGGTGCTTACAGGCGGGGCGGGATAGCCCTCCAGTATCAATTCATTTCGCAGATATTGCTGATGCAGCCGGAATGTATCGAGGCTGTTTTGGAGGAAGGCCTTATAGCGGGTCAGGTTTGTAGATTCTTCATCGAGAATCAGAATATTATATGCAAGTATTTCCTGGCTATAGGTCCTTTGCTTATGAGCGATGTCCACCACTCTGGATACCTGTTCATTTTCTTCCGTTCTGATGCGGATGAGATAGTACCCAAAAAAATTGAAAAGTACTGCCAGTGCAAAAATTACGATGGCAATGCGGATCAGCTTTCTGTAAGGACTGGCCATGGCTTTTCTGGATGGATTTCTTCAGCTGGTAATCTTGTTCGATTTCCCTTTTGTAAATCAATGTGGTAACGGGTAATTCCGTTCAATTATTGCGGAAAACCGAATGTGGCCAGACAGAAAACCGATGTGCTAGGTACTTACACTTAGTGAGTTAGGTTTTTCAGGGGCGAATGGGCCTTCGGCCTGGCATAGGGAGGGGAATAATATGAGCTTTTGGCAATGTCCATTTTGAACCAGGGCGCGATAATAATTTTGGGATCAATAATTGATCACCTGTTCTTCAATAAACTCAGGTATTTCCCTCCAGTCATATTGCTGGTTTCTGAGTTGCGGTTCAAATCCGGCCTCGCGAATTGCATCCTGAATGGTCCTGTAAGTGAACCGGTGGGGAGCTCCTGCCGCGCTGACCACATTTTCTTCAATCATAATGCTGCCGAAATCATTGGCGCCGGCATGCAGGCAAAGCTGGGCTGTATTTCGCCCCACTGTAAGCCAGGAGGCCTGGATATTCTTTATGTTAGGCAGCATAATACGGCTAAGCGCGATCATGCGGATATATTCTTCAGGCGTAGTAAGATTGTGTACTCCGCGGATCCTTGCCAGCAGCGTATCTACGTCCTGGAAAGTCCAGGGGATGAATGCGAGGAAGCCTTTGGCGTCTGCGGGTTTTCTATCCTGCACTTCCCTCAATTTAACCAGGTGTTCAAAGCGTTCCGCGATGGTTTCAACATGTCCAAACATCATCGTGGCGCTGGTGGTTATATGGAGCTTATGGGCCTCCTGCATGATGTCTAGCCATTCCTGGGCTCCGCATTTTCCTTTACTGATCAGGCGTCTCACACGATCCACCAATATTTCAGCGCCTGCGCCTGGCAGTGAGTCCAGCCCCGATTCTTTCAAAGTTTTAAGCACCTCACGGTGGCTCATTTTTTCGAGCTTGCACACATGCGCCACTTCGGGAGGCCCCAGAGCATGTAATTTCAGTGAGGGATATAAATCCTTCAATTTCCTGAAGAGATTTGCATAAAAATCTAATCCCAATTTTGGATGATGTCCACCCTGTAACAGCAACTGATCTCCGCCAAAGCGGAATGTTTCATCTATCTTTCGTTTATAGGTTTCAATATCCGTGATGTAGCTTTCGGGATGGCCGGGCGGGCGGAAGAAATTGCAGAATTTGCAATTGGCAACACAAACATTGGTTGTATTTACGTTGCGGTCAATCTGCCAGGTCACTTTTCCATGTGGTACCTGCCTGGCTCGTAGATCATTCGCCACATACATTAATTCAGTCAAAGCAGCGTTTTCATACAAAAAAACACCTTCTTCTATTGATAAAGAGCTGAATTGCAGGGCCTTTTGGTATAAATCCGTTAGATTCATTTTCGTCAATATATTTTAATACTGTCTTTCTTAATGCCGGTATTGGTTATGCAGGAGAAAATCAGTGAAACTGAGTAATTCATTCTAAATAACCCCCCTGGGCCATTGCTAATGCAAAAATACTAAACCCGGAGGAATAGGATGGAAGGCTTTGGTTTAGCAGTAAAATCTATTAATTTCAAGAATCAATATGAAAAGAATTTCTGCTCTTTCATTAAGCCTGCTGCAATTATTGTTAGCCTGTTTAAGTTCAAAGGCGCAGGAAGTATTCACGAATCCGCCTGCCAGGTATGTTGCCAAATTCGCTTTCCAGCAATTCAGTGGAGGCGTGATGCTGATACACGGCCTCGTAAATAACTACCCCGATACTCTCAATTTTATTTTCGATACTGGCAGCGGCGGTATTTCTCTTGATTCCTCTACCGTGGCAACCCTGGGCATACCTACGGTACCGTCTGACCGAACCATTCGTGGTATTGCAGGCATCCACAAGGTTAATTTTCTTTATAATGCAAGGCTCCATTTGCCCGGCATGACCATCGACAGTCTGGATTTTCATGTGAATGATTATGATATTCTCACCAGCGTTTATGGTACTAAGATCGACGGGATTATTGGTTATAGTTTCCTGAGCAGGTATATAGTAAAAGTTGACTACGACAGTTTATTGATTACAGTTTATACGCCCGGCGAATTCAAATACAAGCGGGGAGGGCATATCCTGAGGCCATTGCTGACCTCGATCCCCATCGTTCAATCTGATTTCAGGGACCAGCGATCATTCAATGCGAAATTCTATTTTGACACGGGTGCGGGTCTGTGTTTCCTGTTATCAGACGATTTTGCAAAAGACAGTTCCGTACTCAAGGCCGGTAAAAAACCGGTGATTACCCAGGCAGAAGGGCTGGGGGGCAAGATGACCATGCAACTGACCACAGTAAAGGAAGTGAGGGTGGGTCCCTACCGATTCAGAAATGTGCCCACTTTCATATTCGACGATGAATATAATGTAACTTCCTATCCTTACCTGGCGGGGCTCATTGGAAATGACCTTCTGCGCAGATTTAATATCACAGTGAACTATCCAAAGCGTGAAATCCATATCATTCCCAACTCGCATTATAATGACTTCTTCGACTACGCCTATACCGGGCTCGGACTATATTTTGAAGGAGGAAAAATAGTTGTTGAAGATGTGATTC
>CALFNL010000113.1 GCA_937902875.1 uncultured Bacteroidota bacterium
TTTCTTTTTTGCCGGTTATAGTATTTCAGGAAAACAAAAAGATCTGTCCGGCTTAGGTGTAGATTTTAATGATTTTGTAAAACTGCGGATTGAATCAGTGAATGCGAAAGCCAAAATATTTTTGAACGACAAATTATCTTATGAAGTGGATAAGGATATCAGCAAATCGAAAATCATTGGAATCCTCTTTGCCTTCCAGGGGACCGGAACAGTTGACTACTTAAAATTGTCAAATAAGGTAGTTTCTTTTGAAGACGGATTTTAGGAGAGTTCGTACATGATTTTTTTTATCAGAAATTATGGCCTGATCTAATCAAACCCTTATTCTAATTGAGCCATTTTGCTTGGAATCTTGCATGTTACACCGGGCAGCGATATAATTCTAATTTTCAAGATTAGAGCTTTATGAGACAAAATTTGATAATCAGCTTATTTTATTTACCTTATACAATTACTCCAAGCTAATAACGCCAATAAACTTTGTATTGAATAAATTATGGCCAAAAAGCTTCTTCCAAGGACCCTGACTCTTTTAACGATCGCTCTTTTCTCCTATTGTTTATTATCGGCACAGGTGAATGTTGTAACGCAGCATTATGATCAGGGACGCACAGGATGGTACAACAAAGAGACCCTTCTGAACAAAAGCAATGTACACAATGGATCATTTGGTAAATTATTCTCACGAAGTGTTGACGACCAGTTGTACGCGCAGCCTTTAATAGTGCAGGGTGTGGATATACCTGGTGTTGGGAAAAAAAATATTGTTTATCTGGCTTCGGTAAACAATACCGTTTATGCTTATGACGCAGATTCAGCCCTCATTGATACAGCTTACTGGAAAATAAACTTAACCCCGGTTGGATCTCGTCCTGTAAAGCAGGCCGACCTTACTGGCGCCTGCCCCGGCAATTTTCAAAGCAATATTGGGATTGTTGGTACGCCGGTGATTGACACTCTGACAAAAACCATATTCATGGTGGCCAGAAGCATCAATCCTGCTACTAAGGTTTTCAGCGAATATCTGCACGCGCTCGATATCAGCACAGGCAATGAAAGGCCTAACAGCCCGGTTCTTATTCAAGCCCAGCTAAACGGCACCGGAGACGGGAATATCAATGGAATTGTGCTTCTTGACCCTCAAAAAAATAACCAGCGTCCTGCACTACTCTTATTGAATAACATTGTGTATATAGGATTCTCTTCGCATTGCGACTGGGGTCCTTATCATGGGTGGTTATTGGGTTACGATGCCACCTCCCTTCAGCAAACTTTTGTTTTCAATGACACGCCGGATGGCTATAACGGAGGCATCTGGATGAGTGGCACTGGTCCTGCTGCAGATAGTGCCGGACAGATTTACTTTTCCACTGGTAACGGTTCCGTAGGCGTTACAAATAATCCATCCAACCTGAGGAACCGGTCAGAATCAGTTATTAGACTAACGCCTTCGGACAACCTGCAACCCGTGAAGGATTTTTTCACTCCTAATAATTACCCTGATCTGGAAGCCGCTGACCTGGACCTTGGTACCAGTGGGGTAATGATCATTCCGGGTTCCCAAAGAGTTGTCACAGCATGCAAGGATGGAAATATTTACCTGCTGGATCAAACTAATCTTGGCGGATACGATGCAACTACTAATAAATGCATTCAGGCAATTAATTTAGGAGTAAACGCCAACATGCATGCGCAATTCACTTATTTCGGAGGCGCTCAAAACGAGTATGCCTATTTCTGGCCTGAAAATACCGCTCTAAAGGCCATCCCGTTTAACAGGATCACGGGGAAGTTTGATGATCAGCGGGTCATTACGAGTGGAGTCCCGGGTCCTGTTGGTCAAACCGGTTCCATGATGTCTGTTTCTTCCAATGGTTCCATTGATTCAACCGCCATTCTCTGGGCTAGCCATCCTGTAAACTGTGATGCCGAAAGCTATAATTGCCCGGGCATATTAAGAGCATTGGATGCCCAAGATGTTACCAAAGAACTTTGGAATTCAGGGATCATAGCAGTTGAAAATCCTGGAAATTTTGCAAAATTCAATAGTCCGGTTATAACAAACGGCAAGGTATATCTTGCAACCTTTTCTAATCAACTGGTAGTTTACGGGCTTACAAACTCTATTCCCGACACCTGCAATACTCCGAATATTGCCTTGAACAGGCCAGCTTTTGCTTCTTCGGCAGAAGGGCCCCAATGGCCAGCTACAGCGGCTTTTGATGGCGACACTACTACCCGCTGGTCGAGTGAATTCAGCGATCTGCAATATATTTATGTTGATTTGGGCAGTAGATACGACCTGTGTACTGTGAAACTAAAGTGGGAAACAGCCTTAGGAAAGGATTTTCAGATTCAGGTTTCTGATGATGCCGTTTACTGGCAATCCATAGCCAATTTTGCAAACAATGGTTCTCTTTTAAATATTATTCATCTCCAGGGCACAGGCAGATACCTGCGAATGCTGGGCATCGCCCGAGGTACCGGTTATGGCTATTCATTGTATGAATTGGAAGTTTATGGCGCCGAGAGTTCCATAAAATGCGCAGCTCCGGATGGACTTTCCTTCAGCAATATTTACGAAAACTCTGCGACATTTCATTGGCGCGCCAATGGTGCTGACAGTTTTAATCTCCAATATAAATCAGTTAATGCTAATAGCTGGACCAGCGTAAGCTCCATTCAAAATAATATCACAGTCAACAATCTTAATTGCGGAACAGACTATTATTTCAAAGTGCAGGGTATATGTTCCGACGCATCCATAAGCCCCTATGGCGCACCTGCAGCTTTTTCAACGCTTCCCTGCGGCAGCAATTGCGGCCTCCTGCCTTCTCACTGGACATCACAGGATATTGGGGTACCGGCTCAGTCTGGGTCTGCCTGTTATTCGAATGGAATCTTTACACTAAGCGCTTCAGGAAATGATATATGGGATGTTGCAGACCAGTTTCATTACGCTTATGCTGTGCTGCAGGGTGATGGCTATTTTTCGGCAAGGATTCATTCATTAGATCAAAGCAACCCTTGGAATAAATTCGGCCTCATGATCAGGGAAAGCCTGGAGTCCGGATCAAGGCACGCATTCATAGCATTAACCAGCGGAAATGGCATCGCTTTCCAGTACCGCCAATTCACAGGGAACAACAGCAGTAATACCAATGAACCGGGTTTCACTGCTCCTTACTGGATCAAATTGGTGAAAAAGGGATCTGTTTATAGTGCCTACAAGTCGGCAGATTCTGTGAGATGGATCCAGGTGGGTAATTCAATTGACCTGGGTTTTGGTAATAATACCCCGGTCTATTGTGGGCTGGCATTAACGAGCCATGACAACAATATTATTTCCGTTGCCACAGCAGATTATTTTATTTCATCGGGCCTCACTCAATTTGGCCTGCAGGCCTTTTCAGGCGAGCTGACCGCTAACCAAACAGTGGAATTAAACTGGACAACTTCCCTGGAATTGAACACAGACTGTTTTATAGTGGAGAAATCTGTTGATAATATGCATTTTGCCACCATAGACTCTGTCCCGGCAGTCGGCAGCGGAAGGATAATGTCTAACTATATTTCACGTGATATCAACCCTTCGACGGGTATCAACGATTATCGCCTCAAAATGGTGGATATTTTGGGCAACTATAAATATTCACAGTTAGTCGTTATTCGGTTAACCTCGAGTAAATTGCCATTGATATATCCAAATCCTGCTTCAGGCAACCTAAATATCCTTCAGGGAACTGATGTTATAAAATCTATAACCTTCTATGATCTTACCGGAAGAAGAATTTTACAAATCAGTAACTACAATAACACTCCCTTGTTTAGTATTCCTTTGTACAACTTCCCGAGAGGTGTTTTTATAGTTGAAATCAGAGCCCGAAATGAAATATACCGGCAAAAATTATTGAAGCGATAAAAGAAACGGCTTGCTTTTCATCGAAGTCTGTTCTTGACATTTCCAGCTCTTGGGCCCATAGTTATTTTTGGATCGCTGCGATTGCATATTCATTTCCGGCAGAGTTCCATGAAAGGTAGAATTGAAATTGTGGCGTTTGAATATCCGGCTCACCATATTGAACCAGCAAAATAATTCTGAATCGGTGCTCTATTCACAAAAATGCGGGTCTTGTCTTCGTGATGCTTCAACCGGCAAAAGGAATTCCATGCATTTGATCATTCTATAATAATCTGGTTGAATGACTCCAAATTCGCAAAAAGTAACTATATTTCCTGCTCATTTCGTTAATCCAACCAAAACCGGCCAAAATTATAGGATGAGAAAAATACTGCTTTGCATTTTTATCATTTTCATCTTTGTTTCTCAATCCCTTACCGCACAATTTTCAGTAGAGGATAGCAGTTACAGGGCCAATGCTCTGAATTATCTTGTCAAACTGTACGACACTACAACGCTGGAGAATCTTCATCTATACAATGGATTTGAGCCCTCTTCCTATAATTATCAGACCAAAGGACATCCATTTTTTTTGACCGACCAGATGGAAAAAGGTTCTATTTGGTATGATGGGTTCCAGTACAAGGATCGCCTAATTTCCTATAATATATTTCAGAACGAAGTTATTACCATGCATTTTAATAATGTGTATAGGTTCAGCCTGATCAATGATAAGCTGCAATCATTTTCCATAGAGGACCATATTTTTGTTAGGCTGGACGCCGACAGTGCCAATGGCAGCGTCATCAGCACCGGATTTTACGATCGATTGTATAGTGGGCAATCCGTATCAGTCTTTGCCCAAAGGACAAAGAGCCTGGAAGAACATATAACTGCGCAGAACCTGGAAACTTATTTCGTGCAACATAACAGGTATTTCATTAAGATTGGTGAAACCTATTATTCCGTCAGCAATAAGAAATCCGTATTGAAACTGTTCGGAAAACAGAAAAAACAAATCCAGGATTTTCTTAGAAAGAATAAGATCAAATTCCGTAAAGATCGCGAAGATGCAATGACGAGAATTGCAGCATTCGCGGACCAGTCTAAAAATTGAATTTATGGTGGGGGAATTCCGCGGGATAATTATAGTATTTGCCATTTTGATCCTGGCCCTGAATGGGTTTGGGCAGGCTGGAAAGACCATAAGCGCAAGCTATGAGCAGACTCCGTTTGAACAATTTGTGCGTGACATTGAATCCAAAACCGATTACCATTTCTATTATAATGCCGCGGAGCTTGACAGTATAACTGTTACGCTCAATGTAAGCGATAAATCATTGCCATACATTTTACAACAGGTATTTCAAAACACCGACTTCCGATATGCTCTGGACAGCCGCAACCGGGTATTCATAGCAAGAAGATTTGAGATCCTCACCAGCCTCCCGCCAGGGTTCTTTGGGAAGAAAAGGAACCCCATGGATTCTATAGCCATCTCTTGGAGGGACTATTCTGACAGTGCCGAGGAAAAAACAAGAGAAAAGGATGTGGCGACGGCAGAGAATAAAATAAATTAGGTGGGGACAAAGACCAACCAGTTGAAAGAGAGTAATGCCATAGTTGCAGGCAATGTGAGAGAAGCCACAAATGGAGAACCGATTGTGGACGCCGCGGAATATGTTGAAAATTCGAATAAAGTTTCGATCACTGATAAATACGGTTATTTC
>CALFNL010000114.1 GCA_937902875.1 uncultured Bacteroidota bacterium
TTCATCGACAAGCGAAAAATGGGCCATTCCCTCACTGTTGGGAAATGTTCCTATGGCGTCAAAATCATTTCCATTTCGGCTATGCTCAACAGTGATACTATAACCGGGATTGATCTTTGCCTCACACCACACTGCGATTTTTCTATTGTTGAGGGATTGTCCCCCAAAATCGGCGATTTCAACCGGCACGGAACCAGAAGAATCTTCGGACCAACTGAACAGGCAACATTCTCCCGCTTTTTCCTTAGCGGAAGCAGGGGCATTAAGGCCGCATATCAACAAGGCAATACAGCAGAGTAATGATAACTTACCGATGAATTTTTTCATTGTCGCGATTTTGATGATGAAAATTACTGGGCACGGACAATGGTTATAACAGGACATTCGGTTCATTCAAAGGAGATCAAATTGGACTCAGGGATCGGTAAGGGTTGATACTATAATTTAATACTCTTTCAAGGTTCTATTTCAAGTTAAGCTTTTTCATTTAAAGCCCCCTTAGAAAAGGGGGCTCTTCCGATTAGGAATTCACAACCTCTATAAACTTTTATTTCTTCAATATCTTCCTGACAATTCTGCTACCATCGTCGTAGAACATTTCAACCATGTACATTCCCGGGCGATCCATTCCTGCAACATGGGTATTGAGTGTAAGGGTTGTGTTATTAAGACCTGCTACTGATTTTTTATAAATTTGTCTGCCCCAAATATCAACGATCCTGAGGCTCATCAGTTTGCTTTTCCCTTCGAGGCCGATATTGAAATTGCCCGATGCGGGATTGGGACTTATCCTGGCAATAATGGCACTCACCGAGGCATTAAGATCAGCCGTTACTATTTTGCTGTAACTAAATTTACCATCAATATCTACCTGCTTGATCCGGTAAAATAACTTTTTCACCGTAATTCCTTTCAGGTCATCCCTAAAATGATACGACTTCAATGAGCCATTGTCTTCATCCACGGAAAAGAGCAGGCCAATCGTCTTAAAATTTGATCCTCCTTCTACGCTTCTTTGAATTTCAAATTGTTTGTTGTTGACCTGCGACTCGGTGACCCAATTTATTTGGACAGCTTCATAGTTTACTGTTCTTGCAGACACACTCACGAATCTCACCGGCAGCGTAGAAGCTACGGAGAAATCAATGGTAGCTTTTGCAGTGTTGGAATATAATGGAGGCATCCCCGCATCCATCACCCTGTATAGGAAACTGGTGAGCTTGCCTTTAAATCCCGCATTGGGTGTAAAGGTGAAATTACCCGACTGGTCCAGAGTTACCGTGCCGTCTGCCGAAGGCGAAACCAGTTCTGCCCTAATGGATTCATGGTCAGGATCAAAATCATTCAGGAGCACATTGCCATTGGCCGTGAAATCGTTATTACCCGTAACCCAATCGTCTTCTGCTCCAGGTTCTCTGTTGCAGCTTGTATTATAATAAGTGGGAACAGACTCATAAAATTCATCCACTCCGGCACTGATATCACTATTGATTCCCTGGTAATTCCAGTACAGTTTGTAAACTCCCGAAGGAAGTGCGCTTAAGGTCTTGTGATAGATATATACAGTATTGTTGTTGGATCCGGTAACTTCCACACTGTCCAATAATTGCACAATCACATTGTTGTAGTCGGTCAGGTATAATTTGAACCAGCTTCTCTGGCTGATATTTCCATTAAATTTGTATTTGAAATACAGGTCCATGCTTCCGGGAATATCCAGCAGCGGCGTGAAGAATCCTGTGATTTGACTTGAACTGGAGGCCGGGCCGCTCACGATGGTGCCATCGCCCTCAAATGCAGAAAGGCCGTTTTGATTAATATCCATGTCTTCGAAATGCCAGCATTGTGCTTCCAGGTAAGGCCTCACGTCGGGGAGAGATGGCGCCAATGAGCGTGTATTGAATTTTTCACTGATCTGCGCCTGCGAATCAGTAAGGAAAAACATGACGAAAAGCAAAGTGTTTAGGGTAAACAACTTTTTCATTCCTTGTGGTTTGAGAGGTTTTACAAATGTCCAATCGGTTTCTTCTGGCTATGCATCTAACGGCCTTCATCCACGATATTGAAAAAGTTGCTTAAAAGAAAGCAGGATTTAATCTGGCTGCGGTTTTTGGAAGGGATTGGAGAAAATTAAACGGCGAATGGTTATAATTGAAGCCTAATACTACGAATGTTGAATTTATCCCGGTTGCGCAGGAAAAGATTTTAAAATTTACGTATTGGTTTTGAGTAGGAGAAACCCGGAGAAGAATAGAATTACAGTCTCAATGGGTGGATTTATTACAACAAATTTAGGCAGAACTTTTTCAATAAAACAAACTTTAATTGCATAAATCTTGTTGACATATATCAATAAATTCATCCTTTTTCCTGATTGATTATTTTTGCGCCAGATGATCAGCAATTTATACATTGCATTATGTTAATCATCCAGGTTTTTTCTTTGTCAAAGCATTTTAAGGAGATCAAGGCGGTGGATGATATTTCATTTTCCGTACACGAAGCCGACATTTATGGCTTCCTCGGTCAGAACGGAGCAGGCAAATCCACTACCATCAGAATGCTTCTCACCCTTATTAATCCTACCGCCGGCAGGATCGAAATCTTTGGAAGAAGCCTGGCTGCCAATCGGGCTTCCATATTGAGGGAAGTGGGCGCGGTAATTGAGCGCCCGGACCTGTACAAATATCTCACGGGTTATGAGAACCTGTCCATCTTTGCAAGACTCAGCGGCATCCGGTTTTCGAAGCCCAGGATTATGGAACAACTTGACCGGGTTGGCCTTTCGGCCAGGGCTCACAGCAGGGTGGAAACTTATTCTCAGGGCATGAAACAGCGTTTGGGCATTGCCGTTGCTCTTGTGCACGATCCGAAGTTGATAATACTGGATGAACCTACTAACGGGCTTGACCCACAGGGGATAGCGGATATCAGAAATTTGATCCTGCACCTTAGCAGAGACCAGAAAAAGACGGTATTGGTTTCTTCCCATCTATTGAGCGAAATAGAACAGATAGCCACCCGCATGCTCATCATCAACAAGGGGAAAAAGATTGTGGAAGGTGATGTCAGGGACCTTCTTGGCCCTACGAGGATGCTGGTAGAGCTGAACACCACCGACAATGAAGCGGCATTGATCCGGATCAAGGCAAGCACATGTAATACATACCTGCAATCTGCTAGCAAAAAGGCCATAGTGTTCAGGATGAACCAGGAACAGGTACCACTACTAACACAGCAATTAGTGGATATGGGGATCGGAATTCTTTCGATTAAGCCGAGGCACGCGCTGGAAGAGTATTTCTTATCATTAACTTCAGCCAATCAGGATGTGGACACTGTTGAGGATTGAACTATTCAAGATATTCAGGAGGCCCAGAACCTATATAGCGTTTGTGGCCATCGCCGCTATTGTGTTCCTGATTCAACTCGCGCTCTATGTAGATGGAAAGACTTATCTGGATTTCTTGATGCAGGGTCTTACCCAAAACTTTGAAGTGAGCGGTACCATACTCAATGGCTATTTTGTCTGCTTTATCATCCTGCAAACCTTGCTGATCCATGTTCCGCTTTTGATAGCATTGGTGGCCGGAGACATGGTGGCCGGCGAGGCCAATATGGGAACCCTGCGTATGCTGATCACCAAACCCGTGAGCCGTGAAAAATTATTGCTGAGTAAATTCTTCGCTGCATTGTTTTATACTCTGTTATTGCTATTATGGATGGCCATCTTGTCATTGCTGGGGTCCCTGCTCGTATTCGGAAGGGGTGACCTCCTTATCATGAAGAGTGAACAGGTTATCGTATTGGCAAAAGCAGATATTTTATGGAGATATTTCGCGGCTTTTGGATTTGCCGCCATCGCCATGTTCGCCGTAGCTTCCCTGGCATTTCTTCTTTCTATTTTCGCAGAAAATTCTATCGGACCAATTGTTGCCACTATGAGCATAGTGATTGTATTCACCATTCTCACAACGATGGACATTCCTTTTTTTAGAAATATCAAACCCTATTTATTCACCTATCACATGATTGGCTGGAAAGGATTTTTCGATCAGCCTCTTCATTATGGCAGCATTGCCTGGTCGGCTGGCACCCTGTTATTACATATCATGGTATTTACCGGTTCCGCCATTGTCATCTTCAGGAAAAAGGATATCCTCAGCTAGGCCGCGCCGGTGGAATTTCTCATTTTCATTCAACTTCAATCAAACAGGGAATGATTAAATTGAAGCATCGGTGACTCTATGGCTGAACCATTTATTATGCATGGATTGAATCGCCTGCAACAGGGCTATTTTCATTGATGAATCTTCTTTTTCCGAACCGGGGGAAGACCTGAATTCTTGAAACGCCAGGAAATCCAGGCATGTTAACATCAAATAGTCGGGGGCGCCCGATATTTCTATATAGGCCAGCAGAGATTCATGGAGGATTTTCAATTCGTATTTCCGCACGGAAAGGATCAGATTAAGTTCTAATAATCTTTTTATTTTTTCATTTTCAAAATTTGGCCCTTCAATTAGCATGGGAGGCCCTTTGCAGGAGTTATGG
>CALFNL010000115.1 GCA_937902875.1 uncultured Bacteroidota bacterium
ACTGAATGAATCGATGAATAAGAAGCTATATATAATAATAAACACAAATAATCACAATCAGTAGGGAGCCCAGGGAATAGGTTATGGTGTGAAAATTGTTTCTTTGAACAAAGAAAATATTCAGGAGGGCCACCAAAGGGTAAATCCATAACAATTGACTAAGTACCGATCGAATCCGTGGATTACGGATAATTTGTCTTAAAACCCACAAATAAAATACAAATTCCCAAGTAGAAAATATGTTGTATAACATCAGAGTGTGTTCTCCTCTGTAAGCCAGCCACAGTCCTGTTTCTTCGATGGCAAAAGCCAGGAACAAAAAGATGGGGAAAAGTTTGAGGTATAAGGGAGAACGCTTCTGAAAGTACACCGCAATTCCGGCCAGGGCACTCAACAGAATGAATGATATATAAAAATTAGAGAGCATTTCGCCCCCAAATTAACTTCATATTTTGGATTTCTTAAATAAAAAAAGAACCTTCCATGGAAGGTTCAGATTGAAAATTGCTGGCTGAAAAAAATATCTTCAGAAATTAAATGACAGACATTCCTTTTTCACCCTGGTCAACGATGGTGATTCCAAGGCCTTTCCTTGCGCTCGGTGAAATTTCCCTTGGATTGCAAATAGGAGGGCATAAATAAACTGCATTGTATGCAAGTATATTGCTTCCTTCTTCTGTTTGGATATAGATGTCTTTGTTGGCAGGTCCAGCCTCCGTTTCCTTGTTTTTGGTTGCAACAAACACCAATGTTTGACGGCCCGCATATTCAGGTTTTTCGGCATAATCCGTCGGGTAAGCTCCAAAATATATCCTGATACCGTCACCGCCGGATTGCTTGGCACGTTCTATGAATTCTTCCATTTCTTCGATGCTGTACCATCCGCTGAGTGAATCTTCTTTGCCGATGCGTTCAGAATTGTAAACCCATCTTTCTTGTTTGTAATTTCTTACAACTGTGTCAACATGTTCGGTGTTAACGTACTTTCCGACCTTTAAGGATTTTTTTTCAATCGTAATCATAGCTTGTAGTGGTTTAAAAGTGATCAATCAATTGTGAGATGTAAAGCTATGATTGCTCTTAACAAGGATTAGTATACAGAAATCTGTTACTCAACTAATTATAAATTAATATTATTTATAGATGACAGTACTTCAGTTAGTCACGTGAAAATAAGCAAGAAAAAACCGTGTAAATCACCCAGAAAAAACCGTAAAATCCACCCTATCCCAACCGTGAGAATACGGTTGGAACTACCGTGAAATGAACCTAACAAATCCCGTGCTTTTTTGAGGCTGTGGAGTGGCGATCTATGCGCAATAAGTATGAACTTAGACAATATAATAGTCCCGTTTTTAAAATCCAAATGCCTCTTGAAAATTTATCTGTTTTTGCCGGAATGGTTTTGTGAAGTGAAATGGGGTGTGCAAAAACACAGGACCAGATCTGCAACAGTTCACCGCATTAACCATTGAAACCTTATCCTATTCATTTCAAATGGTAGTGAAAGGCAGCCGTTGCTAGCGCAGGTCAGATTCATCCGGACCAGGACTGTTTTGTCTGATCCGGGGTTTAGTAAATTCCCTTATTCAAACCATGATAAGGAATTACAGCCCTGGTTCCCGGGGCCTGGCCGGTTTATTGCCTTCGGCTCATTCCAATTATCCATTAAGCCAGAATCTGTATTTTTGCAGCAAAGCCCCCAATGAGCCATTCTCCTTATCTATATCAGCGAATTGTAGCCGCAAAATTGTATATCGATAACAATTTCACTGAAAATATTGACCTGGAGCAGATCTCCAGGCAGGCTTATCTTTCCAGGTATCATTTTCACCGGCTTTTCAGAAGAATTTACAAGAAGACACCACACCAATATGTTACCAGCAAACGCATGGAGCGTGCAAGGACTCTGCTGACTGCCAATGATCTCACCATTTCTGAAGTGAGTGCGGAATTGGGCTTCGAAAGCCCCGCATCATTCAGCAACCTCTTCAGGAAAGAGAGCGGAATGGCTCCCCAGAACTATAGATCTACTTCCCTGCGGCTCATTCAAGAGGTCAAAGCCCAGCCCAAACGCTTCATCCCCCATTGCTTTATAAACCAGTACCAATTGGAAGCTTAGCGGCCAGAAAAGCAATTTTTAATAAGCCTTACAGTCCCGTTCCCTGTAGATTTGGGAAAATTATTTCTATGATCACAAGACTATCACACACTACGCTTTTTGTTAGCGATCAGGAAAAGGCCTATGATTTTTATGTCAACAAACTGGGTTTCAAAGTGCACACAGACGCCAAAATGGAAAATGGATCCAGGTGGCTCACCATTACGCCTCCTGAACAGCCCGACCTGGAGATAGTTCTGATGCCTTTACACGGAATGATGAAACTCGATGATGAATCTCAAAAAGCCCTGCAAATACTACTTGATAAAGGAGTCATGGGCGCTGGAGTACTGACTACACCAGATTGCAGAGCCACTTATGAGGAATTGAAATCGAAAGGAGTCGTTTTTAAATCAGAACCAAAGGAACAGTTTTACGGCATTGAGGCCCTGATTACAGATGGATGCGGGAATTGGTTCAGCATGACGCAACCGCTTTGACCATGCCCGGCGCCAGGCGAAAACCGCCAGACAGGTTCATGCCTGCTTCACCTTAAATGTGAAATGCTTTTGAGTGGCATAGCTGAATGTAACCACTATCACTGTAGTGAAGATTTGGGAAATGGTGGGATAGATATGAAGTTGTTCCACGAATAGGCGCAGGAAAAAATAATTCAGGAATATGCATACCATTACCAGGAGAAAATAGCGGAAAAGCTGTATTCTTCCCCTTATATTGGAATGGGGCCATACGATATACCTTGAAAGCAAAAACCCAATGGGAAAAGTAATGATGAAGGAAATAAAAAAAGCCGCCACGTGCGGCTTAAATGCTATGATGCCCAGGTGCAGTACCGCTTTATGAAGAATAAAATTATAGCTGATAAAAAAGATCAGGATGCTCAGCACCGTATTGCCTCCCCCGCATATCACATACCGGAAAGTCTGCCTATCCATGAATCCACTTACTAAAGGATAGGAGAAATCGAGTATTGCTTCAACGGTTTTTTTCAACTAATGTCATTTGGTCAGCAAAATTAACGTAATTAGCCTTCAGGCCCTGCTTTTACCGGAGGATTTTTTTTTCAAGAGGGATGCAACTATTATCCAGAAATGATGCTCCTAGATAGGACAACCCAAAGATTTTTTTCAGGAATTCTAGGTTCCTGACAACATGAGAAAACAAAGACCCCCTGTTTTGCAGGGGGTCTCTTATATTGTGAATCTTCAATGACTGCGATTCAGAATTTAAGGCGGTAGGTGATATGTTTTTTGGCAAAGCTGGCCCCTGTTGCCTCGTGAATAGCGATCATTCGAGTATTGAAATCTCCCACCCATGAAAGTTCGAGCTCTTCATACTGGTTTAGCGGTAACACGTATTCTTTCACTTTAATGAACATGGGAGATTCCAGTCCGTGCTTTTGGAATTTTGGTTTTGTACCCATAATGATGGCCCGCATTTTTTTATTTTTCCGCGCATATTTATTCAATAGGAATTTCATTTTCCCCAAAAAATTCATTTTCCCGTGTAGGTTCCTGATCAACTCATTGGCGTCTGGAACGATCACCAGGAGAGAGGCGGGTTCGTCATTCACATAAGCAAACCAAATCAGGTGTTCGTCCATGATCGGCTTCAGCTTTTTAAAACTCTGGCGGATGGAAGCCTCTTCAATGGGTGTGAAATTCTCAAAATCCTGCCAGGCCTCGTTATATATTTCAATGAAGTCGGCTGCATACTTTTCGAATGCAGATTTGTCGAGGTGTTCGAACCGATATCCCGGTTTTTTTGCAACCCATTCCGCAATTTTCGTAAATCTTTCCGGAAAGGGCCTGTGCACGTCTACCCTGTTTGAAATTTGTTCATACAATGGCACGAATCCATATCGCTCAAAAAGGCGTTTGTAATAAGGCGGATGATAGTTCATTCCATAGGATGGCGGCGTGAAACCATCCACCAGGAGTCCCCACCACATATCATTTTCCCCGAAATTTATGGGACTATCCATTGCCTTCATGCCCCGTTCCAAGAGCCAGTTCTTAGCTGTGTCGAATAATAAATCCGCCGCGTCCTGGTTATCGATACATTCAAAAAAACCGGATCCACCGGTAGGTTGTTCGTAATGGAAGGCTTTTCTTTCGTTGATGAATGCGGCAATACGGCCGATTATTTTTCCATTTCCGCCTCGCAATATCCACCTGGTACAAGAACCATATTTGTGAAAACTGTTTCTGGCCGGGTCAAATACCGATTCAATATCATTGTCAAGAGGGCAAACCCAATTGGGATCATTTTTATAAATTTCCCTGGGCAGTTTGAGAAAATCCTTTCTGGTTATCCTGTCATTTACTTCTATAATTTCCATATACCCTTGTTTATTCGGGATCATATTTCCGCTTTCCCCGAGCCTCAGTTGCATTTTGTGCCACACATCTAACGGAGCGCAAAACCCTGTGTTTGCAGTAACAATGCAATTTTCTAAAATCTTTACGAACCACAAAATTCAGGAGGCTTCTACTGAATTCCCGATTTCAAATGGCTGTGGCAATAAAACCCCGATCCCACGCTTTGTTCCTGTTCTGGCTGAACAATATGGGCTTTCAGTAAGATTAGTCTGAAAATTTCTTCTGTTTGAAACAGGCAAATATAAATAATGAGCGGCTCCAATCATTAAAATTAGTCCTTAACAGTTGTTTTGAAAAGATCAGGGAAATCGGTAATAATGCCATCGACACCCATTGCTATCAGCCTGCCGATGGCTCCTCTGTCATTAACCGTCCATGGAATTACCTGCATGCGGCGGCTATGGCAATAAGTTATTAGAGGAGGGTTTACCAGCAGGTATTGCGGGCTGTAGATTGATGGCGTAAAACCGAGTTCACTGATCTGAATGCCAACCGGTCTTAAGTCAGTAGCGTCTATCAGCAGCGCCGTGCTGATACCAGGATATTCCTGGTGAATCAATTTCAGCGTTCTGATGTCAAAAGATTGAATAATCACTCGGTCCTGAATGCCCTTACGCAGGATCACATCCATCAGCAGGTGCACAAATCCGGTAGGCGAAGGATGATAAATTCCATCTCCCTCAGGGGTGGTTTTAGTTTCAATATTATAATGGACAGGCCGGAGCTTATGGTCAAGGATGAAGGTTTCTACGGAATCGATCAGGTGATCAAGCCTTGGTTTCGGGGCTTCGATTTTTTTCTGAGCGGGAAACGCGGGATTGAACTTGAGGCCAACATCCCATTTTTCAATTTCGCTGTAATTCATTTCATATAACTTGTATTTTCCATCTTCAGAAGCGCCAAATATGTTCCCATCTGGCTTAGTGGAAATGGCATGATTAAAAAAAGGGTCATGTGAAATGATCACCTGGCTGTCTTTGGAGATGGCCGCATCCATTTCAAGGGTTGTTACGCCTAATTCAAGTGCCTTGAGCATTGCGGGAATGGTATTTTCCGGCATGAGTCCCCTGCAACCACGATGGCCTTCCACATCGAAGTTTTTGGGCGGCAATATGGGCGTTTGAACCGTATGGCAGGCCATGGGAAGGAAGGCCAGGAATAACATGGTGGATTTGAACATACACATAATTCTTCGCATAAAAATACTGTAACGTATTTTTGCAACTCGTAAAATTTTGAACATGTCGGTTTTAGTGGCAATACAGTCGATAGTAGCGAAGAGCCTGGAGGAATTATATCATCAGCAGATCCCCGCCGGCCATTTCCAGGTGAATCAAACCAAGCCTGAGTTTGAGGGAGATTATACCGTTGTGCTGTTTTCACTGCTTAAGCCTCTGAAAAAATCGCCTGAAGCTCTGGGAAGAGAATTGGGAGAATATCTGCTGGAGTATAGTGGTTCCCTGGTAGCGGGTTACAATGTTA
>CALFNL010000116.1 GCA_937902875.1 uncultured Bacteroidota bacterium
AAAGACAAATGGGAAACTTCTGGCTTCCCTGGAAAAAGATCAATGGAAATTTAAGGGAACCCATCCCGAGAAGGGAGAAATGACCATGAGACAATTGCTTGAACTTTATGCGGACCATGCAGAAAGGCATATTGACCAAATACTGGCCAGAAGAAGGTTATTCGGCAGATCCCTCGACTTGCCGGCATTACTCTCGAAAAGACTCTAAGACATATATGAAACCGAATGTAAAAGATACTCGTACTCTCAGTTGGGGAAACTTCGAAGATGCTGAATCAAGACAATTATTCCCCGGAATAACCGCGAAAACTGTGTGGCAGGGTCAGGATCATTCAAAAGCCATCGTGGTGATTTTTGAACCGGGATCCAAATGGGAAGGTCTGGATATTCATGAACCGGGACCAGAAGAAGTCTTCGTAGTATCAGGTATCTTCAACGATGGGGAAAGAGATTTCTCCTCAGGAAGTTTTATTCACAATCCGAAAGGTTCATCCCATGTTCTGCAGTCGGCATTTGGGCGTAAATTGCTTTTATTTTTTCCTGAAGAATGACAATAAGAATTGCCAAAAGAAACGATCTGGATTCCCTGACCCGGATTTTCAATCAAGCCGTTGCATCAGGATTTTCAACGGCGTACACCATTGCCCTGCGGCCGGAAGAGCGGTCAGACTGGATGGATGAGCACAAGCCCGCGGACTATCCGATATTCGTGGCCGAAGCCGGAAATGAGATCCTGGGCTGGATTTCAGTAACTGCATACCGCCCCGGAAGAATGGCGCTGCGGTTCACAAAAGAAATCAGTTACTATGTTCACGAACAATTTCATCGCAAGGGCATTGGGTCAAATTTAATAAAGCATGTCATTGAGCAGGCAGAGAAATTGGAAATTAAGACCCTTATCGCCCTCGTATTGGACCGAAACTTTGCCAGCATTGCACTATTGGAAAAATTGAATTTCACCAGATGGGGCCATCTTCCAAATGTGGCGGATTTCAATGGCGTAGAATGTGGCCACTTGTTATTTGGCCTCAGGATCAGTTAAAAATTATGGTATTCAAATATTCAAACTTATGAGCGCAAATAAAATTGATTTCAACAAAGCATTGACGAGTGAAGAAACGCTTGATCCAGAAAATTGGGATCAACTGAAAAGCCTGGGGCATGAAATGGTTGATACCATGATGGATTATCTCCGGCACCTGCGGGACCAGCCGGTTTGGAAGAAGCCGACCAGGGAAGCGAGACATTCCTTTAACCGGGCCATGCCCACTGAGCCACAGAATCGGGAAGATGTTTTCCAGGATTTTCTGCAGCATGTACTTCCCTTCGCAAAAGGGAATGTGCACCCTAAGTTCTGGGGTTGGGTGGAAGGGAATGGCACTCCTTTTGGCATGCTGGCAGACATGCTCGCTTCCGGAATGAATTCAAACCTGGGGATTGGAGACCATGCCGCAGTATATGTTGAACTGCAGGTACTCAACTGGATCAAGGAATTCCTGGGATTTCCCATGGATGCAAGTGGGATATTGGTGAGCGGAGGATCCATGGCCAATTTTACCGGACTCGCAGTTGCCAGGAACAGCATTCCGGATCGTGATATCCGGGTAAAAGGCCTGTTTGAATCTCCTTCCCGACTCACAGTTTATGGCTCTACGGAAACGCATAACTCAGTGCAGAAGGCTATTGAAACACTGGGATTAGGCAGTCAGTCATTTATCAGAATACCGGTTGATAAGAATTATCAGATTGATATGAAACTCTTGCGTGAGGCTATTGACAAAGACCGGAAGAGAGGCAGGATTCCATTTTGCATAGTGGGTAATGCCGGAACCGTTAATACTGGTTCAATTGATCCTCTGGCACAATTGGCAGTCTTGGCAAAAAAAGAAAATATGTGGTTCCATGTTGACGGAGCATTTGGCGCATTTGCGGCAGTGGTGGATGAATTGAAAGACGAGATTAAGGGTTTGCAGGAAGCAGATTCAGTTGCTTTCGACCTCCATAAATGGATGTATATGCCTTACGAGGCTGGCTGCGTGTTGGTGAGAGACAAAAAATTACATCGAAAATCTTTTCATATCGCTGCCCCCTATCTAATTTCTCATGAAAGAGGATTGCCAGCGGGTCCTGAGTCTTTTGGAGACTATGGAATGCAGCTCTCCAAAGGGTTCACAGCACTCAAGGTATGGATGTCACTAAAGGAGCATGGTACGGAAAAATACAAGAGGATCATACGGCAAAATATTGCCCAGGCGGCATATCTTGAACAACTGGTCAATCAGTCTCCTGAATTGGAATTAATGGCACCTGTAGCCTTGAACATCGTATGTTTCAGGTATATGCATGAAGACCTGTCAAACGAAGAGCTCAACACGCTCAATAAGGAGATCCTGATGACGCTTCATGAAGAGGGCAGGGCCATAACAACCTACACCATGTTGGGAGATGCCTATGTACTAAGGGTTGCGAATGTCAATCACAGAAGCAGGAAAGAGGATTTCATGCAATTGGTTCATGACGTCATTGAAATAGGAAATGGTTTGCTGGCAGACGGATTCAAGAGAGACCGGATTATCAAAAGAGTGATTTAATAATATGCCGGGAGAAGAAACTTTCTTATGACTGCTTTGACTCTTTCATCACTTTGATGAATTCCTGCATTTCATCCATGGTACCGATGCTCACCCTCGCCCACTTGCCATCGCTGTAGGAGGAGGAACGCAGCAGGAAATTCTTCTTTAGCATATCCTGGGCGAAATCCCCGGGATAATTGCCCAGATTAAAGAACATGAAATTGGTATAGGATGGAATGCACCTGAAATGAAGTTTCTGCAATTCCTGCAGCGTGAAGTTCCTGGCGGCTTCGTTTTTTTGCTTGCAGTCGCGGCGATGACCTTCATCTTTCATACTCGCCAACGCAGCAGCCATGGTCAGGTTGCTCACGCAAATTTCGCTACCCTGAAAATGGGAGCTTCCCAAATCATTTGCAACATCCGGATGTGCTACGGTAAAGCCTAACCGTAGTCCTGCCATCCCATGAATTTTCGAAAAGGTGCGTAGCACAATGATGTTTGGATTGCCCGCTGGCAGGGCCATCATGGATTCATTCTCGGGCGGATTGAGGAAATCAATATAGGCTTCGTCAATTACCACTACGGCCTTACGGGAAGCTTCTTCACAAAATCTCTTCAACACGGCCGAAGGAATGATGGTAGCCGTGGGGTTGGCAGGATTACAGATGTAAACCATTTTGGTGTCCTTGCCAATGGCACCAAGCATTTTAGAGAGATCATGAACCTTGTCTTCCGTAAGTGGAATTTCCACCACCCTGGTGCCGATCCTTTTGGCCGTATTCGGAAGAATGCCAAAGGTTGGTGTGGCAGTAACAAGGCTCCCCTGGTTAAAATGCCTTGCCAACAGCGCCAATGCCTCACCCGAACCCGCCGTCACCAGCACCTGGTTAGCACTCACGCCATAATAAGTAGCGAGATCTTTCCTGAATGATTGCAAAACAGGCACATTAAATTGATATCGATTCGCCTGGCCAATCATGGCTATGATAGCGTCCTTCGCGGCCGGTGCGATCCCATAGGGATTTTCATTGGAGCCAAGATTGATGAGTCCCTTTTCCGAACCAAAGTTTCTTGGGAGTCTTTCCTCGTTGGCCATGGACCTGAGGGATATCCCAAAACCAAGCGCAGCCAGCGAGCTCTGTCTGAGCCATTCACGGCGGTGAATTGTGGAAGTCATTTGAGCAGATTGAATGATGAGGAGAAATGCCTCATTAAGATAATGCAAAAATTCCGTCTGCGGGTAATATTACCGGAAGATTTCTATTCGTCTGCGGATTGAAGCCCCGGAAAGTCATATGCTTCACAATGCATGACTCCTGCTTCGACTTCCAACAGAAATCGGGCGTCCTCCTCATAATATTTAGCCGTTTCGATGGGTTCTCCTGCAAAGGCCCTGATACTGTCATAGTCTTTCCAAAAGGAAATGGTCCAGATATGCGTGATCTCTCCTTCCCGTCTTTGCCATATCTGCGCCCCCATATTACCCCTGGTGGAACGGTATCCTTCGATGCCGGTATCAATCACATACTGTCTGTATGTGGCGGCATCATCGGTCCTGGTGCGGCCATGCCCCCTTATAACGATCATAATATAAAAGTTTATTGTTTCTGGCTCATATCCAATTCCATTCCGGCAGGGCTTCGTGAATCGGTGAATATGGAAACGGATCTGAAATTGCCGGATAGATC
>CALFNL010000117.1 GCA_937902875.1 uncultured Bacteroidota bacterium
TGAACCAACCGAAAGTGAAGACAAAGCAGAATTGGATCGTTTTTGTGACGCACTCATTAGTATATACCACGAAATGAAATCCATTGAGACTGGCGCATATGACAGATTGGACAATCCATTGAAACATGCACCCCATACCGCTCCGGTAGTATGCGCTGACGATTGGAAACATTCTTACAGTAGAAAGGATGCTGCATTCCCATTGCCTTATGTTATGGAGAATAAATTCTGGCCTGCGGTGGCAAGGGTGAACAATACTTATGGAGACAGGAACCTGATTTGTACCTGCGAGCCGGTGGAGAGCTATATGGAATCCACCCAGGATTGAGGCCGCCGAGAAATTGAAAAGAGGAATTTAAGTTTAATTGGGTTTATAATAAATAAGGATTCCGCTCCGGGATCTAGAGAGCATTTTCATATCCAACCCAATTCCTTATAGGTGTCGTACCCAATTTTGAGCGCATCTTTTATTTGGGAGAGAATTAATTTATCATAGGTCCTGATATGAAAGCAGGCTTTCCCTTTCAGACATTTGAGTAACTCAGGTTTGAACACATCGTGGAGTTTTTTGTTAGTATAAATAGGCATAAAATAAAAACCCACATAACCTTTTTGTATCAATGCAGCGGCAAACCACATCTCATCTTTTTTTCTGCCGTCAATCACAAGTTTTTTCTCACCCACCAGGAGAACCTGTCCATTTTCACCCCCACGCAATTTTAGCTGACCTTTTTGATAAGGCAGTAACATATCCCTGATGGCTTCAAAAATTGGAATCAATTCAGGTTGTCCGGCCGATTTGTCTGTATATTTTATACCTGTATCCTTACTGGTAGAAGTCCGGGAGGAGCTTACCTTCCCGGCCGATTTGCTTTTCGCTGATTTAGCCATAATGATCCATTTGGAGGTTGATACAAATTTAGAATAAAAGGAATAGCCAGGCAAGATGATTTGATTTCCATATTATGAGGGCAGGTATAAGCACTTATGTAGAATAAGATTTGTGCGTTTGATTAAGAAGAATTTTACAGTTAGGAATGGTAGGTTTGCGCATTTTAGCCTTCAACCAACCCATGATTGCCCATTTAGGCCTCAAAGCAAAAGCCGGGAAAAAGCCGGGAATATGTAAAGACCAATATATTTGGGAGAATTGAACTAAATATTTGGGTATGTTTCAGGGAACATCTATTGAGCAGTTAAATAAGTTCTTTAAGAATGAAGATGATTGCAGGCAGTACCTCTTCGATCTGAAGTGGAAAAACGGCTACCAGTGCCGAAGGTGTGGCTGTACCAAGAGTTATAAGGGACAGACGAGATTCCATCAGCGTTGTCAAAATTGCAGATATGATGAATCGGTGACGGCTCATACGATTTTTCATAAGATAAAGATTCCTCTGTTTAAAGCTTTTGGAATGGCATTCCGGATTGCGGTCAGGAAAAAGGGGATGTCTACCTTAGAACTGTCCAAAGAATTTTCCATAAACAAAAAGTCATCCTGGTTATTCAAGCGTAAAACCCAGGAAGCAATGAAAAGCAGCGGCTCCATTCAAACTCACCGCAAGGCAGAAGTGGATATGCTATTGATCAGAGGCCAGGGCATGAGCCGGTTGGGCAGGAAAAGGATGGAAAGGGGCAAAGTAGAGATCATCGCTGAAAAAATAAAAGGTAAAAAAATAGGCCGTGCATTTGGCAGATCGATTAAAGCAGGCGGTCGAGGAAATACAGAATCATACTTGCACCGGGGAATTGACCAGCATCAAGAGCGTATGTTTATGGATGGATTCGAAAGGAATTGGTCGTTGAAGCGTGATTTTAAATTCGGGCAAAGATCCTCCAGGCGCAAAAGAAGATTTCCAGGATTTGATGTAGTGGTCATGAATCTGAACAGATGGCTGCGAGGCATACATCATCATTGTTCAATCAGGTTTGTCAATGGCTATTTAGATGAATTTTTTTTCCGATTCAACAGGAGAAATGCATTAACAAGCATCTGGCACCAGCTCATAGAGCAGTTTATGGCCAATCCACCCTACCAATATATTGCCAATGAGGCCTAAATGGGCAATCATGAAAGGAGAGCCGAACCCTAATCCCCCCCCTTCAATAATAATAATACCGTATCTGCTTCACATTGTGAATAGTGCCCTGCCCTGTAACCGAAGCAGTCCTGTCTGATTTGATCAGCAGATCCTTGTCATAGAAATTCTGATATTCAAAAACTTGCGAAACAGCCTGCGGTGTAGGCCCTCCATTATCAGAAAACCCCGAATAAATAATCTTTCTATAGATGCCTCCGGGAATTGAAAAGGGGCGATAATTATCATCTTGCGCAATGGAAGATATCTCATACCAATTAGCCAGATTTCGATACAGCTTTTTCCGAAGCCCCTCCAATACGGGAGCAGACTTATCAGAGGAAAATATGGTCTGCCCCCATTGCGTGAGGCCGCTCCCCTGGTAAGTATATTTTCCCGTTGCCGAAAGATTTCCATCAGCGCTATATGAATAGCTTACTACTCGGCTGCTGGTTCCACTGTTTCTGTTGTTGAAATATATGCTGGAATCGTAAATGAGATTATTGTTGGGTGAAATAATATTGTAAATGATCCGGCCGGCCCAGTCGAGGTCATATCCCGGCCCCCTATAAGAACTATCATATGCCAATATCATTTTATTATTACCTTGCTGCTGATAATTAAAATATGCCTTAATGCCAGACACGCCATTGAAATCAGTGATGGTTTGCACCAATTCTCCATTCGCGTTGTATAGAAAACTAATTCTCCGCGCGTTGTTATTATTTGTGTAAAAAATAGCACGCTCATCTTCCAGCCTCACGAGGCGTTCATTAGCATCATAGTAGTAAGTTCTCCTTAAGGAGTCTCCGGTTACAACATAGTGTACTTCCAGAATCCTGTCGGTAAAATATCTGAATCTGATACTGTCGTAATCATTTTGAGCAACATCCTGAACCACTATGGACGCAACCAGCTTTTCCTGAGGTACAACCACATGGTCGGAAGGCGGAAAATGCAGTTCCTTCTGACAGGAAGCCAGCAGGAGAAGACCCAATCCCCAAAAACACCTAATTTTCTTCATACACCCTGAGAAAGAGAATACAAATGTAGATCGTTATTTACAATACGGGATTTCTTCACAACCGGTTGGTCATCCCAAATTGGAAATGATAACGGCCGCCTGCGGTAAAGCCTTGTGCAGCAGTTCGTCGCCCCGTATCAGCTATGAAACACAAAGGACAGGTAGCTGACCGGATCCGGCAAGGATAAAAAGAAATGGAAATAGTGTGCAGATAAGCAGGCTCAGGCAACAATACTCCACTGGCCTGGTTCAAATCAAGACCAATTTTAATGTCCAACCATCACCGGAAGATTCAGTTGATGATGGTTGGACAATGGCTTATCAACTCTTAAGATTTTTACTTTTTTACATTTACGGTAACGCTGCTGGCCAGCTTGTTGCCATAGGAGCGATGGATACCATCTGCATATTGCAGCGTGAGCCTGTGTTTGCCTGGAGTCAATTTTATTTCTACCGAAGTCTGTGCATTACCAAAATGGTAGTGTGTGGAATCTTTGGGAACTACTATGCCTTGCGGAATGGAATCGCCTGCATCAACCAGTAGATGATGGTGACCGGACCCTGGTTTAATTGCTCCAGCGGAATCTAATTTAATGCCAGACACACCCATTTCAATTTTCAATGGGGAACTTACAGTAGCGCCGTCTTTAATGTTTTTGAAGAATACTTTGGCACCTGCGGGAATCTCCGGCAGAGGTGTAATTGTTGCGGTAGCCTCGTGATGCATCGTATCGGCTGCCGGAGCTGCTGTCATTGCAGAACTGTCAGCTGAAGTTTTTTCTCCGGAACCGGAGCTGTTGCATGCCAGCAACCCCATCAATGATAAAGCAGGAATGATTAAAGTCTTTCGCATAGTATGATGTGATTTAAGAAATGAATAGACAATATGATACTCAAATATACCAATATATTGTATTAGCGTGGAGCACCAATTTTGTTAATGATTGGTAGTTCCTCGGGCCAATTTCGAACTAAAGGCATATTGATTGCACCATGAAGGGGGTAGTTACACTTGCTATTACACATGGATCAAAATGATAAGCCGCCAAATGCCGAACATTGGCTATTGAATGGCAGACAGGCGCGTAAATTCCGCGCCATTGAAAATCTTCGCCAGGTTATTGTCTTTGGACGATTCCCATTGCGCGATATAAGTGCCCGTTACAATTCTCCAGAAATTTTTTGATTTTAATTCATTATAGTCCGGCGCCTTTATGAACAAGCCTGTGATGGACTGCCTGGTCTTAAATTCAATTTTGACAGAATTTTTAGTGAGATGTGAAGGCTCTAAAAACTTCGCGATCTGTTCATTCGTCATAGTCAAATATTTTATCAAAGATAATTCAATAATAATGTATGCTAATAAGAAATTATGAGCTTACTGGCAGATGGATGTTGTAGTGATATTCATTTTATTCTGGTCAAACTTCAACATTTCGAACGGGAAATTTTCTGGACTCAGGACTCCGCTCATAAAATCCGGAATCCCCTTCCGTAATTTATCAATAAAAGCCATCGCAAAATTTGTATATTTCTCTATCTAAATTATTCGTTATGGACCAGCACATCATCAACCTTTTCGACGAATACACCCATAAACCGTTGAGCCGGCAGGAATTCATTAACCAACTGGCAAAGCTTACTGGCAGCATGGGTGCGGCTCTGGCTGTTTTGCCATTGCTCGAATTGAATTATGCCAATGCTGCAACCGTGAAAGAAAATGATGAAGATATTATTACAGAAGACATCAGTTATCCTGGCGATGACACAGTCATGAAGGCCTACCTGGCCAGGCCGGCGCTGTCCGGAACATTCGGGGCGGTGATTGTGATTCATGAAAACCGGGGGCTGAATCCGCATATTAAAGATGTAACAAGGAGAGTGGCCAAAGCTGGTTTTATTGCACTTGCACCTGATGCATTGTCTCCCTTTGGAGGTACGCCTCAGAATGAGGACGATGCCAGAAATCTATTCAGCCAATTGGATGCACAAAAAAACCTGCATAATTTCCTGAAAGCCCTTGACTACGCAAGAACCAGAAAAGAATGTAATGGTAACACTGGCTGTGTGGGCTTTTGCTGGGGTGGCGGTATCGCCAATGATCTGGCCGTGCATGCGCCTGAGTTGAAGGTGGCTGTTGCATTTTATGGCCGTCAGCCCAAGGCCGAAGAAGTGCCCAATATAAAAGCCATTGTTCAACTCCATTATGGCAGCCTCGATGAAAGGATTGATGCGGGAATACCGGCATATGAAGAGGCACTGAAAAAGGCGGGCGTAAAGTATGAATTATACATGTATGAAGGGGCCCAACACGCCTTTCACAATGACACAGCGCCAACCAGGTATAATGAAGCCGCGGCTAAATTGGCCTGGGAAAGAACCATTCGTTTGTTTAGAAACAGACTGAAATAAACCAGAGATCGATCTCCTTACAAATCAGAATAGCTGGCAGGATGAAGAAATACAATATCAATCTTTGAAACATTGTGCTGGTACTCCGGAAGCGCCGAAAGTTTTTTCCATTCGGGAGATTCAACAAAGCTCTTCCAATGTGCTTCCCGGGCTGCCATATTTTCGAAACTGGTCATATACATGAGGTTTGGCAAATGACTTCCGCTCAATACCGATGCATAAAATACCGCATTAAAACCCAGTCTGCTGAAAAGCGCAATTTCACCTCCCTCATTAAACATTTTAACTTTGTTTTGATGATAGTCAACAGTAGGGCTTTCGTAGCTGCGTAATTCATAAATTCTTTCATTCAGGGCGCCATTCAATTGTGGAGACTTGATTTGCGGCGCCAATGGAAAGGCTTGCAACAATATAATTTCAATCCTGTTATATGGGGCATTGTCGAATGGCGCGCGGAAGAAGTCTGCTCCGGCAGAAAGGTAATTCGCATCGGCCCCCAGGCGCTGTTCTATTTTCAACATTTGATCCATTGACTTGTAGGGTACCAGAAGGTAAATCTGTTTGTCGGCCGCCGTATCATTGGCCAGTGATTTAAATACGCCAAGTTTGGCGATCCCCGCCCGGTGCAATGCGGGTAGCAGGGCCGATTGCAGGTAATTGTCGATCATGGTCTCCTGGGCCGCATTCCTGAAATGATAGAGTCTTAACTGATAAAACTCCCTTTCGGTACGCCTTTCGTTCGCATGCAAAGAAAAAGATGTGGCATTCAGGCAAAAGAGGAGGAACAGAGCCCGAAAGCAATAAATTCGTTTTGTCATTTTGATTCGATTGATGGATTTTTATTTTTTTAATTTGGGGATTGCTAAGATAGTCAGTTAGGAGCAGAAACTGTTGATAAAGCGCGATCAAGAATGCCAATGGCTTCCCGCAACTGGTCCCTGGTAATGATCAGTGGAGGCGAAAGTTGCAGCACATTCCCCTGGGAAACTTTGAAGCTGAGGCCGTTTTTCAGGCATTCATACATGATCTTTTCGGCTTCTTCAATGGCAGGAACTTTGCTGGCCCTGTTCCGTACCAGTTCTACTCCCCACAATAATCCGGCTCCGCGTATGTCGCCGACCAATGGATATTTATTCATGAGCAGGGAAAGTTGTTCCTTCATGAAGACTCCATCTGCTTCCACTTTTATCAAAAGTTCATGTTGCTCAATATATTCCATCATTGCCAAAGCGGCAACGGCCCCCAGAGGGCTTTTCTCGTGTGTATAGTGGCCAAGTGATATTTCGGGAGCGATATTATATTTATCACGGGCAACCATAGCTGCAAAAGGGATAATGCCTGCCCCAAGGCCCTTTCCAAGGCAGATGATATCAGGCTCCAGCTCATAGTGTTCAAAGGCAAACATCTTTCCAGTGCGCCCAAAT
>CALFNL010000118.1 GCA_937902875.1 uncultured Bacteroidota bacterium
CGATTTGCAGAATATCATTAATTACAATAGTGATCCTGCTACTGCAGAAAAAGCAGCACTTAATGGATCGAACAACAACCAGATTGCAGTGGCTCGAATCATCAAAGCCTATTATTTCTGGTGGATGACAGATGTTTGGGGAGACCTTCCATACTCTCAGGCTTTAAAAGGCGTTGGTGCTATTCCGTACGATGCACAAGAGGCTATTTATCCAGATTTATTAAAAGAACTTAAAGAAGCCGGGGCACAATTCGACGGAGGCTTACCTGCTGCCGGTGATATAATGTATAACGGAGATATTTCCAAATGGAAAAAATTTGCGAATTCATTGCGCATGCTGGTAGCGCTCCGTTTGTCAAAGGCAGATCCTGTAACGGGCAAGTCAGAATTTGCTTCTGCATTGGCCGATCCTGCGGGTTCCATTGAAGACAATTCCGACAATGCCCAGATAGTTTATCCCGGGGGAAATTTTCAAAATCCGTTTTACAATTATTATAATGTAGTTAAGAGGGATGATTATTCCATCGCAAAAACTCTTATGGATTGGCTGAACGGTCACAACGACGATCGGAACCTGGCATTCGGCACTTCAAATGTTGGCTTCCCTTATGGTTTGACCAGGGACAATGCAGTAGCCTTTGCAAATGCAAATCCAACTTATTCAAGGCTTCTTGATCCAAATACAGTCGGTGCTGAATCAGCTCCGATGGTGGTAGTGGGTGCAGCCCATATGCTATTTGCAAGGGCAGAGGCCGCAAACCTTGGTTGGACTGGCGAAACTGTTGCTACCCTATACAATAATGCGATAGATCAAAGTTGGAGTCAATGGGGCGTTTATGACGCGACTGATATTGCCAACTACAAAGCCAATTCGGATGTAAACCTCGCGGGTGGTTCTGTTGACCAAAAAATTGCAACTCAGCAATGGATTTCATGGTTCCCTAACGGGGTTCAGGGTTGGTCTGTTTGGAGGAAAACCGGATATCCGGTTCTTACCGCAGCTCCTGGTACAACAACAGGAATACCCCGCAGACAAAATTATGGCACAAATGAGCCTCAGTTAAACGGAGCAAATTATGCGCCTGCTGCTGCAAAATATAGTGACGGAAGCGGAGATAATTCTCAATTTGTAAAAATCTGGTGGGATAAATAATTGATAAGGTGACCATTCCCCTCTTCATCCCCCAACCCTCCACCTATGAGATATTTGAATAAAGCTATTTTAATCATGGGTGTGGTAGGCCTGATGGTATCATGCAAAAAGGATGATGTCAACAAAGGCAAACCCAATAATGAAACTACCATTTTGAAGTTGCCACAGGGTGAAAGCGAATTATATGGATTTGCCCTGGATGCCGTGCCCGGTAACATTACCCTGAAAGTGCTTGAAGTTAGGAGAGATGTCAAATCTGAAGCAGATTTGAATAAGAGTATCGTGGTAAAGATCCAGCAGGATCAGACTTTGATTGACGACTACAACACTGCCAACGGCACCAACCTGGAATTGTTTACCGCTTACACTCTCGATCCTTCCACTACTTTCGATGGCCAGAATTGGTCGGTTCCTTTTGGCCCAGGGGAATTTGTGAAATACATTACCATTGGATTCGACCCTACCAGCCTGGACTTCAGCGTGCGCCATGCCATTGGTTTCAAGATTGTTGATGGAGGCGGCGCCACCATTAGCGCTACCAAGGGGCAGGCTCTCGTTGAAATAGCAGTCAAGAACAAATACGATGGCGTTTATGAGGCAACCGGTACCATGGTAGACCTTACCGCTGCTACTTTAACAGGATATTATCCCATTACCTGGGAATTGCAAACCAGCGGACCGAACAGCGTAGTGGTGTTTGACGCGGATGTTATTGGAGGTCCCTTCCATGCTATTTTGAGCTCAGGAGCCTTGTCATATTATGGCAGTTTTGGTATAGAGGTTACTTTTGACCCCGCAACCGATAAGGTAGCCAGCGTGGTGAACGTTTGGGGACAGCCTGCCGGCAATACCAGAAGCGCTCAACTGGACCCATCCGGAATCAATGCCTGGGATCCCAACACTGGAAATGTTGACATCAAATATTTCATGTTGCAACCCAGTGTTGTTCCTACGCCACCCAATGTCAGAACAACATTTGACGAACATTGGGAATATAAAGGTCCTCGTTAAGCATGAGAATTTTTCTAAAGTAAAATTATCTATTCCATTAAGGCTGTCCATATTTTTGGACGGCCTTAATGTTTTAAAGATGGTTTTTTTCCCACAACTGCCTGATAAACCTACCATAAATCATAGATCCTGTTTTCGCCAATACTAACTTTGCCCGGTAGCCAATAATTTTTGAAGAATAAACATCTGTAAAATGGAAACTCAAAATCAACCCCCCAATCAACTGAATATAGAGATATCGGAAGAAATAGCCGAAGGCGTTTATGCCAATCTCGCAATCATTACGCATAGTCACGCTGAATTTGTGATTGACTTTGTAAACGTGATGCCCGGCACGCCCAAAAGCAAGGTTAAGTCCCGGATCATTCTTACGCCACAACATGCCAAGCGCTTCATGAAGGCGCTTACTGAGAATATAAAGCGTTTTGAAACCGCAAATGGCAATATTCAGGATATAGAAGAAATACAGTTGCCCATGAATTTTGGGGGACCAACTGCCCAGGCATGAGGAAAATGTGTGTGCGCTATAAAAGGCTGGAGCCTGGAATCTGCGTCCTATGGAATCCGGTTTCTTCTACGGCAGTTGCAAATCCGGTCAAATAAAGAGACTATTACAACTAGTGAAATCCATATTTTCACGATTCCTTTCTAAACCCAATTCTTTCCCGGTTTTTCCAATCTGTTTCTTTTTCTTTTACCCGTAATAAGAGATCAAGGACTTCATAAACGTCCTTAAATTGCATATTGTATTTGGTCTCCATTTCCACCAATTTATTGGCTAATTCTCTATAAGTAAGCGCAAATTCCCTTAGCGCAACAAAAGCTCTAACAATTGATATATTCACTTTAACGGCCTTATCGCTTCTTAAGATACTTGCCAGCATGGTTACTCCGTGTTCAGTAAATGCCAGCGGCAAATATTTTTCACCCCTGTGTTTCCGGGAACTCATCACAATTTGTGATGAGTTATTTGCATGTTTATCTGCCCTCATTACAATTTGTGATCTTTAGGCTTTCCATTCTTTGGAACTAAGCCTGATCATGAAATCCTTGGGGAAGCGGTTGAGATTTCTTTTTACAGCCTGATTTAACGCTCTTGTTTCAACTTCATATAGCTCAGCCAGGTCAAAATCCAGCATGACTCTTTGTCCCCGCAATTCACATATTTTGTTTTGAATAACCTGTAAATCCATACAAAAAGTTTTTTAGTCCAAGATTAGTTCCTCCAGGAAAAATCTCTTGACTGTTTCCCTGAAATGAGTGGAATATGGTTCGCCGGCATTTAGAGAGATTTAATTTGTCTATTTGGCTATCCTTTTTAAGTATAATGTTCTGGTGATATTAGGGTTGCAAGAGCTTTACTTATCTACTCTACAGTAAACCTTCATCAGCGAAGCTAAAATATCCTTCTTCGCTTACTATAAGGTGGTCGAGAACCCGGATATCCAGGTAATTGGCGGCTTCCTTGATTTTTTTGGTGAGCTCGATATCCGCCCGGCTGGGCCTGAGGCTTCCAGAGGGGTGATTATGGCAAAGAATGATACTCACGGCATCTTCTTCCAAAGCTTTTTTCAAAATGATCCTGGGGTCGGCAATGGTGCCGGTAATGCCTCCTTTGCTTACGATTTCAAGATGATTGATTTTATTGGCGCGATTCAGAAATACTACGGCGAATGCCTCCTGGTGATAGTCTGCCATCTTTGTTTGCAAATACTTAGCTATCGAAACACTGTCTGAAATTATCGTTTTTTGCAGCTTTTCATAGGTTGATCTGCGTTTTCCCAGTTCCAGGGCAGCGGCGATAATGATGGCCTTGGCTTCACCAATTCCGTTGATTTTCATCAATTCTTTGACCGATAGCTTACCTAGATGATTGAGACTGTTCCTGGCCAGGCCAAGAATGTCTTTAGCCAGCTCTACGGCAGATTGTTGCCGGGTGCCATTTTGGATCAGAATAGCAAGTAGTTCCGAATTGCTAAGGCTTTCAGCGCCCTGGGTTCGTAGTTTTTCACGTGGCCTATCGTCTATTGCCCAGTTTTTAATAGAGGGTTTTTGCTCTTGTGGCATAATTTTTTCTACTCTACATTCGTTAATCGTAATATATCCCAATCCAACGAAAAATCTGTAAAATCTGAATCTTATGAAAAAGTCTAACCGTCAATTGGTAGTGGGCTCATTGCAACCCCTTTTGTTCTGCATTGGCATGTATTGTGTCATTCTAATCTTTTCTGTATTTGTTTGTTCCTCCCTTTATAATTCATTTAAGAGCGGAAAACATTCGACCAATATAGAAGCTAAAACAGCGGCTTCTGCCTCCGCTGATGAGCAAACTGTAGCTTCCCTGCAAAAATAGCCGGGTTTTAATTTCATGATTGACTTTTGATAACCGTAAAGAATTTTACGTGTTTATGATGTTTTATTAACCAGTTGATTGGGGGATATTTTTTCCGCCCGGTACATAGTATTTACCTCCCTTATTTCTATCTTCGCCGCACATTTCCACTTATTATGCAACCGAAGGCGAAACTATTTTCAGGTACCGGATCTCAATACCTGGCAGAGAAAATTGCATTACAGTTTGGTGAACCTTTGGGCAGGGTGAGTATCCAACGATTCAGCGACGGAGAAATTCAACCCACATTTCTCGAAAGCATCAGGGGAGACTATGTTTTTCTTATCCAGAGTACTTTTTCACCCAGCGATAATATTATGGAGCTCCTGCTCATGATCGACGCTGCCAGGAGGGCATCTGCTTACAAGATCATCGCCGTATTGCCTTATTATGGTTATGCCCGGCAGGATAGAAAGGACAAGCCCCGCGTAGCCATAGGCAGTAAGTTGGTAGCCAATCTTTTAACGGCGGCAGGTGCCGATCGCGTGATCACTATGGATTTGCATGCCCCTCAGATCCAGGGCTATTTTGACATCCCTGTGGATCACCTCGACAGCTCGGCCATTTTCATTCCATATATTGAGCAATTGAAGGTCGAAAACCTTACCTTTGCGGCCCCTGATGTGGGAAGCGCCAACAGAATACGCGAAATTGCAAGCTATTTTAGTGCGGAAATGGTAATCTGCGATAAACATAGAAAGCGTGCTAATGAAATATCCAGCATGGTGGTTATTGGAGATGTTACAGACAGGGACATAGTTCTTATAGATGATATATGCGATACCGGAGGAACCCTTGCCAAAGCCGCTGGCCTGCTATTAGAGAAAGGAGCGAGAAGTGTGAGGGCACTTTGTACGCACCCCGTATTGAGCGGGAATGCGTACGCCAATATAGAAAACAGTGTGCTTGATGAACTGGTAGTTTGTGATACGATTCCCCTGCGTGGCCATTGCAGCAAAATCAAGGTATTGAGTACTGCCGAATTATTCGCTGTCGCAATTAGGAATGCGTATGAAAACCAAAGTATTACCAGTCTCTTCATACATAGCCAGCGAAGGGGATTGAAATAAGCGGCACCGGAAATGACCAAGTAGTAAATATTAAACTCAGGATAAAATGAAAACAATTACAATCGAAGGACAACTGAGGACCGAAACTGGTAAAAAAGCCACCCGCCAGCTTCGCTCTCAGGAACTGGTGCCTGGTGTAATTTACGGGGGTGCAAAGGAAGTGAATTTTTTCGCTCCGCTGCTGGCATTCAGACCCTTGGTTTACACCTCAGATTTTCAATTAGTGGATATCAAATTGGGCAAGGATTCTTACAAAAGCATTTTGAAAGACATCCAATTTGACAAGGTCACCGATAAGTTGAGTCATATTGATTTGCTTGAATTGGTGGAAGACAAAAAAGTCATTGCCACGATTCCGTTGAAATTTACCGGGGCCCCGGTTGGCGTCAAGAATGGAGGGCAACTGGTGATTAAAATGAAGGCCCTGAAGGTTAAGACTTACCCCAAATATCTCAAAGAACATATTGAAGTTGATTTGTCTGACCTGGAATTAAATGGAAATATCCGTGTAGAGGATGTGAAGGAAGAGCATTACGAAATTTTGAATTCCCCGCGGATACCGATCGCTTCGGTAGTGCTCACAAGGGTATTGAAACAGGAAGAAGCTACGGCTGCTCCTGTGGCTGCGGCTCCTGCAGCAGCTGCCCCTGCTCCTGCCGCGGCTCCTGCAAAAGGCGCTCCTTCCAGGAAATAATATTAAAAGTAAATCGCTTAATGCTCAATCTTAGGGTTGGGCATTTTTATTTTGCGGCTTAAGTTTGTAAAATGTCAAAATTTCTCATAGTCGGATTGGGTAATATCGGAGCAGAATATGCGCATACCCGCCATAATATCGGCTTTGATGTAGTGGAGGCATTTGTCAATAAAATGAACGGAGCATTCAGTGCGCAGAGGCTGGCAGACCGCGCCGAAATCAGATGGAAGGGTAAAATATTTATATGCATTAAGCCCACAACTTATGTGAATCTCAGCGGAAGAGCGTTCAAGTATTGGATGGACAAAGAGAAAGTTGAGCTTGAAAATACACTGACCATAGTGGATGACCTGGCAATACCTTTGAGCAAACTGCGCTTAAGGCCAGGCGGTAGTCATGGCGGACATATTGGATTATTCGATATTCAGGCTGTTTTAGGCACAGATCAGTTTCCCAAACTTCGCTTCGGAATCGGCAACAATTTCCCACGGGGAATGCAGGTTGATTTTGTACTGGGAAGGTGGCAGCCTGAAGAACTGGCTATCGTAAATCAAAAAATAGCAGCTAGCGTGGAAACCATTGAGAACATTGCAGTTATAGGCATAGAACGGACCATGAACCTGATAAATAATATTGAATTTAAGGGTTGAATTCTCAAATTGTTTGATTATTTTAGCGGTCAACATTCCCGCTCCTCTTTTCGATCCAATCTTCCATGAACAAACCGGTAAACCTGTTAAAAATGCTCCGTTCATAACGTTTAGCATTTTCAATCATTAAACCTTATTGAACCATGAAGATTTTCTGTGTAGGCCGTAACTATGTAGCTCACGCACAAGAACTGGGTAATGAGATACCTGATGAACCAGTCATATTTATGAAGCCGAAAAGTGCACTGCTGCAATCTCATACTCCATTTTACTATCCCGAATTTACTAATGAACTCGATTACGAATGTGAACTTGTATTAAGAATCAGCAAGAACGGGAAATATATTCAGGAGAAGTATGCCAGCAAGTATTATAATGGTATCACAGTGGGTATTGATTTTACCGCACGCGATATTCAAAAGGAACTGAAAGTGAAAGGGCTTCCCTGGGAAAAGGCAAAAGCCTGGGACAATTCTGCCGTAGTTGGCAAATGGATCGATATCAGCCCGGAACTGAAAAAAAATGATATCAATTTCTGCCTGTACAAGAATAAGGAATTGGTTCAGCAGGGCAATTCCAGCCAGATGATATTCAATTTTGACAAGATCATCGCCCATATTTCAAATTATTTTTCCCTCAACATTGGAGATCTCGTTTTTACAGGCACACCTGCAGGTGTAGGCGAATGCGTGGTGGGCGATGATTTGGAAGGATTCATCGAAGATGAAAGCCTGCTTGAGCTTTCTATTAAGTAAGCAAACCAAGCAGTGTCTTTCGGTAATCTGAAAAGCCAGTGCGCATTGAGGAATGCCTTTCTCAATTTCACTATAATTTCCTCATGCTTCATGCCTTGAGGCCTACCGTACGCATTTTTTTGGATATAGTTTTGAATGATAATACTCACCCTGTCTGTTCAGGTTGGAATCCTTATTTTCCGGGCACTTGGAGCCGGAGTTCCAAATGCTTTGCCAATTTTTTCAGGTATCCCCGGCAAAACCATTTGCCAATTCAAAGTTGTCGCCAACGTCACGCAACAGGCCGCTTCTTATTTCGTTAGTAAATGCATAGAATAAACTAACAACTGTTATTTTTGCCCGATATTGATGCCTGCCATGATAAGTCCGGATATTTTATTGAAAGCCTGGCGCCTGATGTGTACGTCAAAGGCCATTTCGGAAATCTACGAAGCAAACAGACAGGTATGTAAATACGTTCACTCCACTTCCCGGGGACATGAAGCCATTCAACTGGCAACTGCCTTTCAATTATTGCCCACCGATGCCGTTAGCCCATACTATCGAGATGAAGCAATGTTATTGGGTCTTGGTTTCACTCCCTATGAATTAATGCTGCAATTACTGGCCAAAAGAGATGACCCATTCAGCGGAGGCAGGGAATACTATTCTCATCCAAATTCAAGGCAGGCAGACAAGCCTCTCATCATGCACCAAAGCAGTGCCACCGGAATGCAGGCAATACCCGCCACGGGCTTGGCCCAGGGGATTCGCTACATCGAAACCATGCTGCCGTCATGGAGCAATAAGGGTACTAACGGCGAGGCCCCGGTGGTGATTTGTTCAATGGGTGATGCTTCTATTACCGAAGGTGAAGTGAGCGAGGCCCTGCAATTTGCCGTGCTTAAGAAACTCCCCATTATTTATCTGGTACAGGATAATGGCTGGGGCATCAGTGTATCGGCCAATGAATCGAGGGCCATGGATGCCTTTGAATATGCCGGTGGCTTTCCAGGATTCATGAGGACCCGGGTGGATGGCAGCGATTTTGAAGCGAGTTTTGAAACGATGAAACAAGTCATTGAACAGGTGCGCCTGCATCGGACTCCATGTATAGTTCAGGCGAGGGTTCCCTTATTAGCACATCATACCAGTGGAGTTCGAAAAGAAACCTATCGGAGCCCGGAAGATTTGATTCGTAATGCCGCAAATGATCCAATAGTGAAGTTGAAGCGCTTATTATTGGAAAGGGCCATTGTAAAAGAAGAATTTTTATTGGGTTTGGAAGAAAATGCGGCGATAGAAGTTGCCGATAGTTTTGCCAAGGCTATCTCGGCGCCTGAGCCTGACCCCAAAACGGTTTCGGATCATGTATTTGCCCCCGGCGTGGTGAGAGAAGAGATGGGCGATAGATCACCCTCCGGCAATGAAAAGATATTGATGGTAGATGCAGCCATGATTGCCATAAGGGAAATCATGGAAGATCATCCGGAAGTGGTATTGTATGGCCAGGATGTGGGGAGAAGATTGGGAGGCGTATTCCGGGAGACGGCCACATTGGCAGAGCAGTTTGGCGATCTTCGGGTATTCAACACCGCTATACAGGAGGCTTATATCATAGGCTCAACCGCGGGAATGAGCGCCGTAGGCATCAAGCCGATCGTGGAAATTCAATTCGCCGATTATATCTATCCGGGACTTAACCAGCTCGTTTCGGAAATTTCCAAATCATGTTATCTCACTTGTGGCAGGTTTCCGGTTCAGACTCTGATACGTGTTCCGGTAGGGGCTTATGGTGGTGGGGGACCATACCACAGCGGAAGCATTGAAACAACTTTATTGTCCATAAAGGGAATCAAGCTCGTGTATCCTTCCAATGCCGCCGACATGAAAGGATTGATGAAAGCCGCATTCCTGGATCCCAATCCGGTAATAATGCTTGAGCATAAAGGATTGTATTGGAGCAAAATGCCGGGTACCGAAGCAGCCAGGGCCACCGAACCATCCCGAGATTATGTGATTCCGCTGGGCAAAGCAATAACCGTGTTACCTGCATCGGAAGAAAAAATCAGGGGTGGTGAATCCTGTTGTATTATCACCTATGGTATGGGTGTATATTGGGCGCTAACCGCCGCAAAAAAATTTCCAGGGCAAGTTGAAATTGTAGACCTGAGAACATTG
>CALFNL010000119.1 GCA_937902875.1 uncultured Bacteroidota bacterium
AAAACAAATGGTTCGATGATTTGTGTGGGTCTGCCAAATACACCGGCGCAGGTGCCTGCGGCTAACCTCATTTTCCATGGACGCAGCCTGGCCGGGTCCCTGATAGGAGGTATAGCCGAAACCCAGGAAATGCTGGACTATTGCGCGGAAAAAAATATTACAGCAGACGTAGAACTGATAGATATCAAAGACGTGAATAAGGCTTTCGAAAGAATGGAAAAGAGTGATGTTAAATACAGGTTTGTGATTGATCTGGCTACCTTGAAATAATCGTCAATGAGCGCTGCTCAATTTGAAACCGAGAGTAAGTACGGCTAATTGATCCGTATGCATTATGGTCTATGGATTCACGTAGTCAACCATTGATTTGGAATTCTTAATTGGAGAAGGACTCTCAGAGCCTGTCCAATTTCCTTTGAATGGTTTGCTTGTCTGTGTGAGTCTTTGCCAGGGAAATGGCTTTCCGAAAATTTTCCCCGGCCCTATCCTTATTCAAATCTGTATAAAGTTCGCCAAGCAGGGTGAAATAAAATTGGTTGTCGTTCAGTTTTAGCTTTTCGGCCTCCATGATTGCCTTTTGCTTTCCATACACTTTTGAAAGTGCATAAGTTCTGTTGAGCGCCGCTATGGGTGAATATTCAATCTGCAACAACTGGTTATAGAGTTGCAGGATATTTTCCCATTTTATCTTTGTGCCGGATTTTTGGGTGCTCCAATAAGCAATGGTTGCTTCCAGGTGATATTTTGAGAGTTTATTACCGCTCGCCGAGCGATTCAAATAAAATCCTCCTTTGCCGATCAGCTCATAGTTCCAGAGATTTTCGTTCTGCTCTTCGTATAAAATAAGTTCACCATTCTTGTTCTGGCGGGCTTCAAATCTGGACGCCTGAAAACACATGAGTGAAAGCAGCGCATTAATTTCCGGCCTGTCGGTACTTTCATTTTCAATAAGCATATTGCACAGGCGCATGGCCTCAAGGCAGAGATCCTTTCGAAGAGTATTGTTTTGACTAATGGAATAATATCCTTCGCTGAACAGAAGGTAGATAGTTGTCAATACCGAAGGCAGGCGTTCATCAATTTCAGATGATCCCGGCATTTCAATCCTGATCTTTTCTTCCCGGAGTTTTTCTTTGGCCCTGAAAAGTCTCTTATTGATGGTTTCCTTGTTTGTGAGGAAAGCATCCGCAATTTCCTCAATGCCGAAACCGCAGAGAATCCGAAGGGCCAGGCCAACCTGTGCCTCCGGTGCAATTGAAGGATTACAAATGGCAAATATCATCTGCAATTGGCTGTCGTTTATATTTTGAGCAGAGAGGTCAATTTCCTCTTCATGAATTTCAGAAGAATTGGTTATTAATTCCTTGGAAATCTTATTTTCAAAATTGCGTTGTCGTTGGTAATAATTTGTTGCCTTGTTTTTTGCAACGTTATAAAGCCAGGCAACCGGGTTTGGCGGCGCGCCTTCCATGCCCCAGGTTTGCACTGCAGCCAGGAAACTGTCGCTGGCAATGTCTTCGGCAATTTCAATCTGACCGAATCCAAAACGCTTACAGAGCACTGACACAATTTTTCTGTATTCCGTTCTGAACAAATGCGGTATTAATTCTTGTTGCTCCATATTTGAATAAAGCCTCTGCACTCCCGGCTTCGGGCAGGCAGGAATACAGAAGCCTTAAGAGAATTAGTGAATGCCATCCCTTTTGGCAATTTTCCTCACCTCAACACTATTGCCATTGCCCTGCAAAACGGGACAGCCCTTTGCAAATTCAACTGCTTCATCAACAGAATCGGCCTTCACAATAATGTATCCGCCAATGGTTTCCTTGATTTCACCAAAAGGCCCGTTGGTAACCACATTGTGTGGCCTAACCACCCGGCTGTCGTCAAATGGCAAGCCGTTGCCTCCGCTAAATTTGTTTTGAGCGGCAATGCCTCCAATCCAGTCCATCGTTTGTTTCATCCAGATTTGCATTTGCTCCGGTGAAGCCAACTTGTTTCCATCTTCGTGTCTGAAAATTAACATGAATTCTTCCATCTTGAAAAGTTTTGAATGCCTCCCCCCTGCTCTTGCCCGGCCGCAGCAAGGCATTGGGACAAACAAGTTATTTAAAATTCGAATTACATAATCATAACAAACGGGATTGCTAAGATTGGACAGCTTTGGGGGAATATTTAAAGTAGAATTACCTTCACACCCTGTTAAAGGGCAACATGATTGGCAATCACAGTCTTGACACCAATTTTGGACTACTCTTGATAAGGTTAATAAACCATCACCATTCCCCTGGAATTAAATAGCATTGATTCTTTAGACTGTCTGTTTTAGGATAGCATTAATTTATCAGAACTTTTCTGACCTATCACTATTTATTCAGGTTTGAGGCGTATTCACTACTGAAGACTATCAGTAAAAGGTCCTGTCCATCCTCGAAATAAAAATGGCTAATTCTGCTAACCAGCGGGATCGGGTGATTTTGTTTCGTTTAGCCTATACAGTTCGCTTTTCATTTCTTCCAGCAACTGCTGTTCTGTGGGGAAGTATAACTGGTACTTACTGGCTAAGATTGACTTATTGTTTTCCGGTAATGATATTTTTACAACAGCATCATTTTTGTGAGCACATAAAAGTACCCCAACGATTGCATTTTCGAAACCATGTTTTTCGAAACGGTCGTAATAATTGACATACATCTGTAATTGACCCAGGTCCTGGCGAGTAAGTTTATGCGTCTTGATTTCAAACAATACAAAACTTTGAACCAGGCGATTGTAAAATACCAGGTCAACAGAAAACTCATCTCCATTTATACGAATTCTCTTCTATCTTGCTACAAAGGAAAATCCATTTCCCAGCTCCAGAAGGAAATCATGCAAATAAGTGATGATGGCCGCCTCCAAATCTTTTTCGTAATAAATCTCTTCTCTTTTAAGGCCAAGGAATTCCAACACCATTGGGTCTTTGATTATTTCAAGGGGGTTGGATGGAGCTTTTTCTCCACGGGCAACTGCTAACACATTTTCCTTGTCATTACTCAATAAGAGGCGTTCATACAGTTGACTATTAATCTGCCGTTCAAGCTGACGGGCAGTCCAGCTATTCTTGGCGGCTTCAAGCATATAAAATTCCCTTTTTTCTTCATTATCAATAGATAAGAGTATTTTGTAGTGCATCCAACTAAATTCTGTCCGCAGTGCGGACACAATTGGAAATCTGCGGTAAAATTGCCTATACCAATTAAGTTGACGATAAGAAAATCCGCTTCCAAATTCAGGTTGCAATGCTTGAGATAGAGATTTTATAAGAAATGAACCATATTCAGCGCGATCTTTCCCTTCCTGTTCTTCTTCAAAAATCCTCCTGCCGATATTCCAATAGATAAGCACCAGGGCATGATCCACGTCACGAATAGCCTGTTCCCGGCCCTGGAGAATAATGGTTTTTATTTCTTCTATCAGGGATTTACTTATTTCCATAAGCCTCTCCTGTATTGGGGCATTAGAAAGGTATTTGCCTAAGCGTCAAAAGATATAAAAGTTATCCAAAGAATGAGGTAGAAAACAGGATATTCCCTGGAGGCAATGTTGAATTTACTCTTTGAATATAGGGGTAAAACCAAATTGGGAAATGGCGAACCGCGAAATCCAGCAATTGAATTGGTAAAGATCTGGCCATCTCTTCCAAAAATTGCAGCCACTTTTTCCAATTGAGGAAAGTCCACGAGCATTCCTTCGGCTACTGATAAGGGTATGGCGCCGAACCGGGGTTGAAATCTGAGCCATCAAATGGAACACTGACCAGCCGGTAAATACGATCTTTATTCTTGTGAAAATCATCAAAGCTCAATTCGAATTGAACTACCAACATGATCAACAGAAAGGCCGCCATGCCAACAACCAACCCAAACATATTGATAGCAGTATAATTTCTGTTGCGGGCCAGGCTGC
>CALFNL010000120.1 GCA_937902875.1 uncultured Bacteroidota bacterium
ACCGTTAAATCAGACGGGAAATCATTTTTGAAATTCACCTGTACAAATGGATATATCCTCGTGCTGGAAATGCAATTAGAAGGAAAGAAGAGAATGAAAGTTGATGAATTCCTGCGCGGCTACAGGTTCCAATGAATTGAAATCAGGAACATAGTGTTTGCGGGTTCAGAAGCCTGACGGTACATCTCATAAATTTGTCTGCTATTCTTTCACGTATCCAATTTCCACCGGAAATCTGGGCTCCTTTTCACTCACCAGCAATTCCGCGGAAGCGGCATTACTAATTCGTATCAGCAAACCTTCATTTTCTTTTCCGGGCGGCAATTCACCCAGCACTTTCGCGAATATGCTTTTGTTATTACCGGGATTGGTGATTCGAATGATGGTACCGGGACTGATATTGTTCATTAACGCATAGTATTTGGCATCCTGCCAGCCACTGGTGCTCTTGAAGATAGCCGCCATTCCGGTTTCGGTCTTTATATTGCCAGGATTCTTATTCTGCTGCAGATAGACTGCCCTGAAATATCCGGCGCCTTCCAATGCATTTGTACCCGAGCGATTAGTATCGCGTGATTTATCAACCGGTTCCGTTTTAACAGCCACCTGATCCGGAATTTTAGGTTTTATTTCAGTGGGTCTTTCATCTTTCCTGGGCACTTGTGTGTTCTCAACTACTGGATTGGCAGCACCCGCCACGGCCCCCCCAATTTTTCTGATGCCATTCACGGCAAGAGGTGACTGGTCTTTTTTCACCCGCAGAAAACCCACCACCAATTTTTGTCCATTGCTAATTTCATCCTCAGTAAGACCGTTCCAGGCTTTGAGGTCCGCCACTTTCACTTTATTAAAATTCTGACCTATACGATAGAGGCCCTCTTTTTCAGCCACCACATGATATAGAGGAACAAATACTTCATTGGGCCCGGCACTGCCTTTTTGCACGTAATTGGAAGCGGAGACCGGAATCTTCAATAATTCTCCAATTTCGAGCCCTTTGTCAATGGTCAATCCATTGAAGGAAGCTAGTTCCTTTGGGCTAACATTATAAATGCGCCCAACACTATACCAGTTTTCTTTGGGAGCCACCGTATGGTTCAGGTATAGTTTGCCGGCATCATTCAGCAAGATCAGTGAAGAGGTCTGTGCCGTAATGGAACTGACAATAACGGAGACGACCACTAATAAACCCAGCTTTTTCATCAGGTATTTATTTTCACCAATACCGAAAGTAAGTAAAAATCCGCTAACGAAGGAGTAACGTAAAAATCATGATTTTAATATCCGCCAATCCTTTGGATAGTAATTATTGGTACGGTTAGCAAGGGCTTTTGCCCATCCAATATTAATTCCCTTGTATTTCACCAGCATCCATCCATGGTGCATTGAATTAGAGGGCAAACTTTCTTTCCGCAGGTATTGCAATGCTTCCTGCAGGGATAATTCCATTGCCGGAATTTTATTCGACACAAGGGAACTCAGCGCCAATTGATGGTCAGGTACCAATTCAGAGCCAATCAATTTACCGGGATAGACCCCCAGCTTCTTAAAATAGAGCCGGGATGAGAGGGCGATGGCCTGATCCAGCCATTCCCTGGGCACAATATGAATTTCACCGTTCAACTTGCAACATTCAAATTCATCACCCAGGCTCACCCAATTCTGCAAGATGTCCAGCTCCTGGCGGGTGGGTTTTTCAGATTTTTTAGCCCCGATCTTACTGATCTGCCCTCCGGATTTTTTACTGATGCAGCTAATGAAGAATCCTTCCCCTTTTATGAGGTCGGGAAAAAACCTGTAAGCCCAAGCGCCGTTCCTGGTGGTCTGTAACTCCACAATTCCCAGGTTGTGCCCGACGCTTATCCTGCATGTTTCCGCGTCAAATTTATCCAGCATCCAGTCCAGGATATCTTCATCTTCTTCCGCCGAATAGGAACAGGTGGAATATATGAGAAAACCATCCTCCTTCAGGGAAGGCCAGATATCTTCCAGAATTTTCCTTTGCCGAATGCTGCATTGCCGCACATTGTTCAGCGACCATTCCGCAATGGCGTCTTCATCTTTGCGGAACAAGCCGCTTCCACTACAGGGAGCATCCACAAGTATCGCGTCAAAATATCCTTGGAGTGCATTAAAATCTCCCGGATCATTATTTGCGACCGCTAAATTTTCCCTACCCCATTTAATTGCATTTTCAGTTAGAATGGCCGCTCTCAATTTGTTCACCTCGTTGGCTACGATGAATCCTTTAGGAAAGAGCGCCGAAAGATGAGTAGATTTTCCTCCGGGTGCGCCACATAGGTCCAGCACCTTGTAAGGATTATCCGCGTGCCTGGGCATTGCCTGTTTTATCACGGCTTCCAAAAACATGGAGGATGCTTCCTGCACATAATAACAACCAGCATGAAAAAGCGGATCGAGTGTGAAAGATGGACGCTCTGGCAGATAGAATCCCATGGCACACCATGGAACAGGATTGGGTGGATCGCCCAGCCCGAAAGACAGGCTGGCTACAGGTTTGAAGGGATTCAGACGGATGGAAGTTACCGGCTCGCCGGAATCATGTACTCTTACAAAAGATTCCCTGTTGAATCCTTTTATTTCATTGAGAGAGTCGAGAAAACCTGGAGGAAATTGCAATTTTTTTTCAAATATACTGCGGGCAACCGATTCGGTTCTCAGAGAGCCTGTATTCATGAGAACTCAGAGGCTTTTGATTTCTGCAATAAGATCCTGCAACACTTTTTTGGCATCTCCGAATAGCATGGATGTTTTGGGCTGAAAGAAGAGAGCGTTTTCGATTCCCGCATAGCCTGGTTTCATGCTTCGCTTATTCACGATAACTGTTTTGGCCAGCTCCACTTCCAGAATCGGCATTCCGTATATGGGCGAAGATGGATCGTTTTTAGCTGCGGGGTTCACTACGTCGTTCGCGCCCAGGATCAATACTACATCTATGCCGGGAAATTCTTCATTTGCCTGTTCCATCTCCAATAACTTGTCATAGCTCACGTCGGCCTCTGCCAGCAATACATTCATGTGACCGGGCATGCGTCCGGCAACGGGATGGATGGCGTATTTCACATCCACTCCCTTATTCTCTAAAAGTTTCTCCAAATCATGGCAGGCATGTTGCGCTTGCGCCACGGCAAGGCCATAGCCTGGAACGATCATCACTTTGTGCGCGTAGCTCATTACCATGGCAGCGTCGCTCACGGAAATTTCCTTGTAAGTACCGGCAGGATGACCGGCCTGGGTGGCCGGGGTCTTGGCCCCAAAAGAACCAATCAAAACATTTTTCAAAGAACGATTCATGGCCTTGCACATCAGAATCGTGAGTAAGGTACCGGCCGCGCCCACGAGTATGCCACCAGTCAGCATCACCATATTGTTGTACAGGAATCCGCCGCAGGCGGCGGCAATGCCCGTGAATGAATTCAACAAGGATATCACAACCGGCATATCCGCTCCACCAATGGGCATAACGAATAAGATTCCATACAGCAAAGAGAGCACGAAAATCAAATAGAATATCATCTTTCCTCCCGCGGGCAACGACCCGATCAGGTAGCTTGCCAGGCCCAGGATCACAAGCAATAAGAAAATATTGAATAAGTGCTGACCTTTGAATGCAAAATCCCTGATCTTTCCATTGAGTTTTGCCCAGGCAATCATGCTGCCGGCGAAGGATACACTGCCAATGATCAATCCCGCGCAACAAATCAGCAGGAATATTCTGAAATCGTTTTGATAGGAAGTTTGAATCACTTCAATGCCTGTGGATGATTTGAGATGGTCTATAGCGTGCCCGAATTCGATGATGGAAATCAGGGCCGCGCAAGCTCCACCCATACCATTGAAAAGACTCACCATTTCAGGCATGGCGGTCATCTTTACTTTTCTTGCCACAATGGTGCCAATGATGGCGCCGATTAAGAGCCCGGAAAAAATCCATCCATAGTTATGCAGGGGTTCGCCATTATCATCCTTATATAGAAAGATGGTGCCTGCAATGGCTACCGACATCCCGGCCGCCGCTATGAGGTTACCCTTTCTGGCAGAAACAGGACTGGATAACATTTTCAAACCGATGATAAAGGTTATCGAACCTACGAGGTAACAAACAGTCAATATGCTGATTCCCATTCTTGAATTTCTGATTTCTATATGCTAAATTCTATCCTTCAATCCTATTTGCGTTTTCGAAACATTTCCAACATTCTGTCGGTAACCACAAAGCCTCCTACTACATTGAGTGTACCCAGTAATACTGCCAGGAATCCCAGCGTTAGCGCTATATAATTATCCTGGTTTGCCCTGCCCATCACTATAATGGCCCCGATTATCACTACTCCATGGATTGCATTGGCGCCACTCATGAGTGGTGTATGAAGCACACTTGGAACGCGACCAATCACTTCTATTCCAAGAAATACCATCAGCACCACGATATAGATCATTTGTTGATGATGGTCAATCCAGGTGAGTATATTCCCCATAGCTGAAAATTTTATATGGCAAAGATGCATTGGCACCTTGCCTGATGAATTATGATTTCTTTTTATCCGGCTGTTCCTGTCTTTTGTTCTGCCAGGGCCTTCACCCTCTCATTGGTAAGCTGGCCACCATGAGCCATACAGGTTCCCTTCACCAGGTCGTCTTCAAAATTCAAATTCAGTTGTCCTTCCTTATCGATCATCAGCGCCAAAAAATTCAACACATTTTTTCCATACATTCTACTCGCGTCGAAAGGCATGGTTGAAGGAAGATTTGAATTACCTACAATCGTAACCCCATTATATTGAACCGTGTCATTATTCTTCGTTTGTTCTGTATTGCCACCCGTGGCAGCAGCCAGGTCAATCACAATGGAACCATTCTTCATCTGATCCAGCATGGCGCTTGAAATCAACAGCGGTGCTTTTTTGCCCGGTATCTGTGCCGTGGTGATCACGATATCCGCTTTGGCGATGGCTTCACCAATTTTCTCCTGCTGCTTTTTCTGGTACTCCGCCGTTTGCTCCACGGCATAACCCCCGGCCTTAGACGCATCTGCAGCACCTTCCACCTCTATAAATTTGGCTCCCAGGCTCATCACTTCTTCTTTAACCGCCTGCCTGGTATCAAACACTTCCACCACTGCACCCAGGCGTCTCGCTGTTGCAATCGCCTGCAGTCCAGCCACTCCGGCACCAAGGATCAAAATTTTAGCCGGAGGAATACTACCGGCAGCGGTCATGAGCATAGGGAAATATCTTGGGAAAAGGTTCGCACCTTCGAGGACCGCTTTGTATCCTGCAATATTGGCCTGCGAACTCAATACATCCATACTCTGCGCACGAGTGGTTCGAGGTATCATATCCATACTAAAAACGGTGATCCCTTTCCTGGCCCAGTTATTTACGATTGAATAGTTGAATAGAGGTTGATATATACCCAATATCACCGCCGCCTGCTTTAGGGAATTCAGGTCTTCATCTGTTGCAGGATTGATAGAAAGTATGAGGTCAGCCGTTTTCAGGATTTCCTGGCGGGAACCTGTCTTCGCGCCTTTTGCCTGGTATGCTTCGTCTTTGGAAAAGGAACTATTTCCGGCTCCTGCCTGCACCCACACTTCCACCTTTTTTTTGATCAGCGACTCCACCTGCTCTGGCAATAGCGAGACCCTGTTTTCACCTGCGGGTTCAGTAAGTACTCCTACTATCATGGCTTGAATTTAACAACTATTTCCCGAATTAATCAAAACCGGATTTTGAAATGCTGCTTCACTTTGAATTCATCCCTCCTGAAAACAATACCTGCAAAAAAAAGATCAATCGTCATTTTTATCTCCGGGTCTGTCTTTATCTCTTCCCAGGCCTGCTCCATCTCCGTGCTCCAGTGGATATCATCAATCACAATTATGGAAGAGCGGGATGATCTTTCCATTATTTTCCGGAAATAATCCAATACAGGCTCTTTACGGTGATTCCCGTCAATGAATGCGAAATCAATCCTGTGTAATTTAGAAATCACAGGCGCCAGGCTCTCTTCAAAATTTCCCCCGATCAATTCTATATTCCTTAAATCAAGGGCTCTGAAAATCCCCCTGGCAATTTCCGCAAGTGCATCCGAACCTTCGAATGTGTAAAGTTTTGCGGAAGGGGCAGCTGACGAGAGATAACATGTGGTTATACCAAGTGATGTACCCAGATCAATGATTGATGCAGGCTGATAATATCTGACCATCCTGAAGAGCAGTTGCGCAAATTTTGGCTGCTTCAGTGAAGCCCTTGCAATATCACATACCCGGCGGGTCTCCTGCCTCAAGATCCTGGAACCGGCGCCAAAATCCCGGATGAAGAGCTCCTGGCGGTCCCTCAACAAAGCATCCCTCTGATGTTCAATTGCAGCATAAGGCTCATAAACCCTTCGATCGTTCAAAACTTCACATATAAATTCGAATACGAACGGAGAATGGATCCCATGACCTTTACCGTTAGAAGCGGTAAAATAATAGTGCAGATATTTTGTGGCCATTCGCAGTGGAGCGTACATTTCACCAAATCTATTATTCCATCATCATTAATAAAATCAATTTCATGAACGGCCGACGAAATCATTTATCTGAAACCCGGGCCTGGCAGTCCCATTATTAAATCTGCGTCTTCTTCACCCATGTCTCAAAACTATACGCATAGGCATGCCTGGCGTCCTTCTCAAAATCAAGATGAAAAATTCTCTTCCATTCGGCTTCATTTATACCTGGAAAATATGTGTCGCCTTCCAGGACTGCGTGCACGCGCGTCATATAAATCTTATCGGCTACCGGCATAGAGGCCTCGTAAATCTGGCCTCCCCCGGCCACAAAAACTTCTTTGCAATCTGTTTCTTTTGCTTTTTCAATCGCAGCATCCAGAGTATGCACTACCCACACTCCTTCTCTCTTAGGATCCCATTCATTCGTTCTGGTAATTACTATATTATACCGTCCTGGCAATGGATCTCCGGCAATGGACTCATAGGTTCTCCTGCCCATGATCACCGGCATCCCCCATGTGGTATTCTTAAAAAACTTCAGGTCATTCGGCAAATGCCAAAGTAATTTATTGTTCTTGCCAATAACATTGTTTTCGGATGCTGCTACAATCAATGATACGATCATAAAGACTCAGAACTATGAAATTAATCTTTTGAAATTAACGAGGATATTTGCAGGGAATGGGCCGCCTGTTTCGGAAATTCCTGCAACCCTGATACTGTTCTGACATAACACCAAATCTCTACACGGCTACCGGCGCCTTGATGGCGGGATGGCTGCGATAATTCTCCAGGGTAAAGTCTTCAAATTTAAAATCAAATATACTCTTCACATCGGGATTGATTTTCATCAAAGGCAGCGGGAATGGCTCACGCGTTAATTGCAATTTGGCCTGCTCTATATGATTATTATACAGGTGTACATCTCCAAAACTATGAATAAACTCACCAGGCTCCAGGTCTGTTACCTGCGCAATCATCATCGTAAGCAGGGCATAAGAAGCTATATTGAATGGCACACCCAAAAATGAATCTGCGGAACGTTGATACAACTGGCAGGATAATTTCCCCTTTTCGCCGGAATTGCGGGCGCTTGCCACATAAAACTGGAACATATTATGACAGGGCATTAACGCCATCCTGGAAAGATCGGCCACATTCCAGGCGCTTACAATCAGTCTCCGGCTATTAGGATTTTTTTTTATCTGTTCAATCAGTTCCGAAATCTGGTCAACTTTTATTCCTCCTGCTCCTTCCCAATTGCGCCATTGTTTGCCATATACCGGGCCGAGGTCTCCATTACTGTCGGCCCACTCATTCCAGATAGTCACGCCATGGTCATTGAGATAACGGATATTGGTATCGCCTCTCAGAAACCAAAGCAATTCATAAATAATGCTTCTGAGATGCAATTTTTTGGTAGTCACCAGAGGGAAGCCGCCAGACAAATCAAAACGCATCTGGTACCCAAAACAACTGATCGTTCCTGTGCCGGTACGATCTTCTTTTTCCACGCCTTTATCAAGGATATGCCTTAAAAGGTGAAGGTATTGCTCCATGCATGCAAGTTAAGCGAAATGGAATAAGCAGAAAGGACTATGGGTTGAATGTGAATTGGAGGTGGATATTCAGTTATTCTGCTTGTTAAAATAACGGAGACGATTTCATGCAAATTCCTCTATCCCGCCAAATGATAATTTTCATTTTTCCGTGAATAAGTCCCTGCAAATCCGCATCCCCTTTCATTTCACGCACCTGAAATCTGCATTGATCTTGTCCAGGCTCTTCCACACCGGCGAACTGTAGTCGTTACCCGCCACTTCAATCAAAACAATATTTCTCCCGGCATCGGTGCAATTCTTCAAATGGATCCTGAAATAGAGTATAGCAGGTTTTCGTGTTACTTGTGAATCGAAGATGGATGCGGAGGCAATGAAAGTTTTAGCGTCTCCATTTTCCGTTTTTATTTGCCTCAGTTTTGCTTTAGCGGGTACAACCAGACTCATATCGAGCTTGTCCGCCATGGCCCTCCGTCTGGTCAATCCGGTATAATAAGACTCCAGGTTCTTTTGTAAGATGGACTCATCAAATTCGTAACTGCCATCGAGCCACCACAATAAAGTGTAGGCCCACTTTTCGCCGCTACCCGGGTCTCCCCATCCGGGTGCGAAACGCAGGTCCTCGAAACCCCGGTAATCTAATTCCGGCGCAAAATCCATCGGGAACAGAATCATTTCATTCGTCCATCCGGAAGGAGCTTCATAATCGTATGGCTTCTCCAGCTTGTCGGGATAGAAATGCATTTCTCCCCTGATCCATTGTATGAGGTCAATTTCATCCACGATATTCCAGCTATGAGGGTGGCGTTGCCCGTTGCTGCGCCTACCGGTGATCCTGGAAGATATGAAATCGGCCCTGTTATTGTTCATCATCTGCAAACGATTGATCAACTCAGATGCATCCAGAATATTAGTCTCATAAAGACTGCGCTTCCTGTTTTGAATATACCAGTTTACATCTACATCGTGATAAGACCTCACGGCCATATCTTTTAAAAAACGCTCATTTCCTGGCTGATTCAAATCCCTGAGAAATGGCGATACTGCCTTGTAGTGCTGCAATTCACCTGTGCTATCGCCCAATTGGCCCCTGAATTTATCGAGAATCATATTGCTCTCATAATTCCACCAGGCATTTGGCAGGTTTTTCAGCGTGTCTCTCCTGGAAGACCGATATAATCCAAGGAGGTCCACAGGTGAGTCAACATCAAAAACCATTTTCGGCACAATAGGATATTCCGAAGGCCTTTCCCTGCAAAGCTCCGCGTAGCGCAAGGCGATTGTGCCGCCTGAGGACATTCCACCAATGACGAAACGGTCATTTCTTATTTGATATTTCTTTTTCACCTCCTCACATATCCTGTTCAATAATGCAATCATGGATTGATCGGCGAAAAGTCTGAGGCCGGTTGGCACGCATACCGTAAGTATATCATTCGCCCGGGCAACATTGTGAATCTTGGTTTCTGACAGAAATCCATCGGCATTCCCGCCGTATCCGTCCAACAAAATCAATACAGTCTGAATCCTGCCGGATGATGGTGGAATGGTGAAATAATATCCATAAACCGAATCAGATTGATTCAGCCAAACTTTTTCGCCAAATTGGCAAAAGGCACTGGAACCGAATAAGAGAAGGAAAAAACAACCGGCCGTGAATCGATGAAGCATTCAGTCAGGTTTAGTTGGGAGAGAAATTTGCCTCATGAAAATAGGCAATGGAATTTGAGAAATTTAATATGAACTGTTAAAATTGCCCTGCAATGGCCCGTAGTTGCATGCGCATACCACTGCTCTCTGCATAATAAACCTGACCAAATTCCTCTTTAAGCAAAAGGTCAAAGCATAGCCAATTGCCGCCACAGAAATGACGAATGATACAGAATCTGATTGCGCGCCTGGTCGTTAACTTACAATCGACAAACGAAATTCAGAAGGCGTGGTTCTGTCTGATTGAGGCACCAGTTCCGGTTTGTTTTCCAATTGGTAAGAGGCGGATTCGGACTTAGGGCCCGTTTCTCCGGAATGAACTGTTTTTTCCAGCTCATTATAAATGTTAGTCAACAGTTTATTTCTCTCCTGAAGTTTTGCTTCCAAAACTGAGATCTTCTCTCCCTGCGCCTGCAGTAGGGCATTGAGTTCGGCAATTGCATTCTCCTTACTGTTCAGCAACTCAAGTCGGTGAAGGTGTTGCTCCTGCCATTCCTGGTTCTTTCTTTCCAACTGTTCCAGATACATCATCTTTTCTTCAGCCACCTCTCTTAGTTTTTCCCGCTCTTCGGCCACTTCATCCAGGGCGGCATACAAACGATCCGTTTCATTTTGCTGTTGCAGCAAATCGGCTTGCATGGCTTGCAATTGTTGTTCCAATAACAGGGTTGTTTCACGCATGGCATTAAGATCGAGTGTGCCGGCACGATGCAATTGCTCCAACTGGTGATAGCTCCTTATCCGTTGATCCAATTGTGCCTGTATGAATTCTATTTGCGCTTTTTTTTCTTCCACAACATCCTGCAGGTACTCCAATTCAAATACCTTGTCTCTAAGCATGTTTCTTTCTTCTTCCAGGCCTTCAAAATCCTGCGCCGATGCCACTGCTGTTTCCCGGAATTCATTCAATGCAAATGGTTCAATTCTATTTGAACGCTCTGCATCATTTATTCGCAACCCCAGGGCCAGATTCTCCTCTTTGAGCAACTGCAATTCCGTACACACTTCCTGGAATTGCTGCATCCATTGGCCTTTTTCAGTATAATATCTCTTACCGGCTTCATACAGCTGTTCCTGAAGGGACTGGTTCCAACTGCCGGATTCCTGACTGGATGCCGTTGCGGACGATTCCAGCGATTCCAACTGCGATTTTAATTGTGCCAGTTCTTCGCTCAGCGATTCTTTCTGTTCCCTTTCGATCCTCGCATCTTCCCTTAACTGGGAAACGAGCAGGTTGAGCTGTCGCATTTCAATTTCTTTCTGGTCAAACTGGTCTTGCCATTCGGCACGATCTGGATTTTCCATATAGCTGTTTTTGATATTTTCCAATTCATCCTGGAGCCTGGAGATTCTGGATTCATATTCCCGTAGCCTTTCCTGCAATGCAGTAACCATCCCATCCCCCTCCGAATTTTGACGGTCATCAGACCTGGCTAATACTTCCACATATTTTTTGTACAAAGCGCTGAATTGAATCTTCAAACGCTGGTAACGCTCTTCCCGGAACTCTTCCTGGTGCATATTCTCCTGAATCATGGAGGCATAGCCCGCTTCCTGCAAACCCGTTATTGCTGAATTTGGATTCATCCCGGAGCGAGGACTAATCTCGAACAGATGGTCGGCCACCAATGGCCTGTTGCGCAATTTTTTCTTGCGGTAATAATGTACAATGGTAACAGTTATAAAAGACAAGAGGATCGCTGGTATTGCAATCCATACCAGAATCTGCAAGAACTGCCTGATCTCGTAAGGCGAAACAGTCAATAGAGACATCGTTAAATGATTTAACGTAAACTTGTTCTCATAAAATAGATACCCTGTTCAATCCTGTAAGGAATATTTTTTTTCCAAGGGGGAATTCTTTTTCAAGAGTTGGATGAAACGGAATATAGGGTTACGATGCACTGCAAAATAAACAAATCCAAACGAGGACTTAAGATTCTGTCCCAATAATAGTACCAAAAAACAATCTCAGTACTTTTTAGGGAAGATTTAGGATTGTTGTTTCCAGGATTTGCTTTCATCTTTCTCAAATTCAGAATTCCAACCGGGCATGTAGCGATTAAATGTTGATTTTGAGCAGGAACAGCCCTTTATAAAGCCGAATTTCATGAAAATATCCGGGGCGAATGTCCGGAGTCTTTCTGTGGTGCGGATTTCCGAACAGTATCGGGTGCCGCCTGCGGCTCCAATGAGATTTCTTTTTACCGAATTGGTCGCAATTTGCTTTGGCATCTGTGCCCTGAAATTAAGAGGAATGAATACATGAGCCGCTTAGTTTTCAGAGAATTCAAAATGTCCCTACCCTATTTAGGCTTAAATTCGCAACTCCATTGGCCGAATTAGATGGTCAATAATCTAAAAATGAAGCACTATTTCTTACTGATAGCCACATTTTGTTTCGGGCTCCATGCCTTCGCCCAGAGCGATTACTCAAAAAGTTTGACCGAATACCAGCGGAATTACAAGAAGGACCTTTCTTCGATCATCAAAGAAGATACGGCATTTGTGGAATTCTTCCCCATTGACCCCGGATACCGGGTACTGGCAAAACTAACCATGATGGTAAACGAACCCGTATTTAAAATGGCCACTTCAAGCGGCATAACCAAAGAGGCGCAGAAAATTGCCTCTGTTCAATTTAGTCTCAACGGGAAAGAATACACGCTTTATGCCTACCAACTGTTGGCATTAAGAGCCAGCTCCCAATACAAGGATAATTTTTTTATTCCCTTTTTCGACGCCTCCAGCGGAGATGAAAGTTATGGAGGTGGCAGGTATCTCGATTTTGTACTTGCCGATATCGTAAACAATCAATTGATAGTAGATTTCAATAAGGCCTACAACCCCTATTGCGCCTTTCGTTCGGGATATAATTGCCCCATTCCGCCCAGAGAAAACGGGCTGAAGGTCGCTATCAGGGCCGGTGAAAAAAACTTCGGTAAATCAAATCACTAGACTACATATACAGCAATGGCAAATTGAAAATCTCCGATCGCGAACCTTGCTTCCTGCGCCGGCAATCAAATGCCCCTCCTCTTCATTTCTTTGTCAATCAGTCCCAACTCCCGGCCGGTCTGCCCCGCCACGGCACTGTTTTCCTGGGCCCTGCGCATGAGATAAGGAATCACATCCTTTATGGGCCCGAACGGAAGATATTTGCTTACTGAACAGCCCGCTTTGGCCAGGTTGAAAGTGATATTGTCGCTCATGCCATAAAGCTGTGAAAAATGCACATGGGGATGGTTGAGGGGCAGCCCTTTTTGCGTGAGCAACTGCGTTCCATAGAGATTGCTGTATTCGTTATGAGAAGCAATGATAACAGAAATCTTGTCAAGGTTTTCAATGGAAAACGCAACCGCGGCATCATAGTCTCTGTCGGTGGATTTCTTGTCTGGTTGAATAGGAGAAGGATATCCCATCTCCTCCGCTCTTTTTCTTTCCCTTTCCATATAGGCGCCGCGCACCAATTTCATACCCAGCAAAAAATTGCGTTGCCTGGCCGCTTCCAGAGAATCCTTGTAAAATGCAAGGCGGTCATTCCTGTAAAGTTGAATGGTATTATAAACCACTGCCCGATTCTTATTGTATTTCTCCATCATTAGAATCGCCATTACGTCAACGGGGTCCTGAATCCAGGTTTCTTCGGCGTCAATCAATACTCCTATATTTTTTTCAGCGGCGGTCCTGCAGATCGTATCCATTCGCTCCTGCACATTGGCCCATTCCTGTTTCTCCTGCGGATTCAGTGATTCAAGAGCTTTGGCATAGCGGCTCATGAGCGAACCTTCATGGTTGGTTACCGAGGAGTCCAGTTTTTCCAGGAGAGCTTTCCCGGCAAAACCCGTCACCTTAATACTCATGAACGGGATATTCTTTTGGGTGGATGCATACTCAATCACGCGAATGAATTCTTCACAGGCATGATCAAATCCCATCTCACCTTCGTCTCCGCCTTCCACGCCATAATCCAGAATCACCTGCACCGAATATTCACCCAATTTCTTCGCCACCGATGCCGTTTCTCCAAGAGTTTCCCCACCTACAAACTGGTCGAAGATGGTGGCCCGTATCAATCCTTTTACAGGTAAACCAGCGCGGATTGCCCAGGGAGTAAGCCGGGTACCCAGTTTTACCAATAAGGGATAGCCCATTGTAGAGAATAGAAAATCCGCCTTTTTTAATTGTTTATCCGACTTATACGCAAAAGCGTTTTCTGTATTGTCAAAGGAAATGACGGGCTCGGATACTGCCATACTATGTTTGTTTATGGGCAAATGTAAGTAAGATGGAGAATTATTAAGGCATGCCCGGCATTAAATCGCCTCAGTGAGAAATTAGTTTTTATTACCTTTCAAAAGATTTTATAATATGAGAATTACCCACGCTGAAATTTTCAGGTTCACAATTCCCATGTATCCCTTCACCATCGCTACAGGCACCATGGATTTTGCCCAGAATATTTTTCTGCGCATATTCACTGATGAGGGAATGCATGGCGTGGGTGAATGTTCCGCCTTCCCCATGATAACGGGTGAAACGCAAAATACCTGCTTCGCCATGGCCAGGGACTTTGCACCTCTGTGGAGAGAAAAAGACCCCCTGCAGATAGAAGAAAGGATGAATGAACTAAATGCCTTCACCGCGTTCAATACTACCATCAAGAGCGCCTTTGAAATGGCTCTTTTCGACATTGCTTCAAAATTAGCAGGAAAGCCCTTGTACCAGTTCCTGGGCGCCAGTCAAAAAAAAGCGCTTGAAACCGATATTACCATTGGCCTCGGAGATCCGGAAGAAATGGCCGCTAAGGCATTAGAATTCCGGGCAAAGGGATTCAGAACCCTGAAAATCAAATTGGGCAAAGACGCAAAACAGGATCTAAAAAGACTGAAAAGAATACGGCAAGCAGTAGGCGACGAATTAATGTTGAGAATTGACGTAAACCAGGGATGGGATTTTGATTCGGCGGTATTTGCCCTGCAACAAATGGAAAAATTCAATATCCAGTTCTGTGAACAACCCATGAGCCATTGGGATGATGGCCTCCTGCCCGAACTGCGAAACTTATCGCCCATACCCATCATGGCCGATGAAAGTGTGTTCAACCATTATGACGCCATACGGTTACTGGAAGCGGAAGCCTGTAATTATATCAATATTAAACTCAGCAAATCGGGCGGCATCCACGAAGCAATCAGGATCAATAAAGTGGCGGAAGAATTCCATATTCCCTGTATGATGGGTGGCATGCTTGAAAGCAGGCTGGCCCTGACGGCATTCGCGCATGTTGCCACCGCGCTCGATAATATTCAATTTTATGATATGGATACCTGCATGCTTGGCCATAAAGTTGATCCGGTAACAGGAGGCGTAACCTACAATGGTTATTTGGTTGAATTGCCGGATTCACCTGGCATCGGCGCAGAAGTTGATGAAAAATTCCTCAGCGGCCTGGAAAAAGTAATTGTATAATTACGACCTGCAGTTTTATTCGGGCATTCAAAAATACGTCCACCGGCATATACTCCTTTCAATCTATCTTTGCCAAAATTTTTCAGTAATGGAATTGAAAGCCAAGACCCCGGGTGAATCATTTGTGATGATGACAGAATTGGTATTGCCAAATGATACCAACGTATATGGAAACCTCATGGGTGGAAGACTGATGTATTGGATGGATATCGCCGCCGCTCTGGCCGCCAGCAAACACTGTAATACGGCTGTGGTCACAGCATCGGTTGACAATATAAGTTTCGAAGCCCCGATAAAACTTGGAAATGTTGTTCAGATTGAGGCGAGGGTGAGCCGGGCATTCAACAGCTCTATGGAAGTGCATCTGAAAGTATGGGCCGAAGACATGACCCAGAGATTTAAATACAAGAGCAATGAAGCGTATTACACATTCGTGTCATTGGATCCGAATCAGAAACCCCAGTCGGTCCCCGCGTTAGTTCCTGAAACAGCAGAAGAAATCAGGCTTTATGACGGTGCCCTGAGAAGGAGGCAACTGAGGCTGATCCTGGGTGGAAAAATGAAACCGGATGATGCCAATGAGTTGAGAGCTTTATTCGCGAAAGACCTATAGTAATTCATTCAAATCCAAATTATGGTAAATGGGGCCATCAGGAACTCCTGATGCAAAAGGGCCTCCAGGTTATTTAATTCCGGCTGGATGCCTGATAAATTAAATGGCCTGATTCCCTGAAATTCTTCCTCATTAATTCCTGAATATTATTTCCTCTTCAAGGCAATCCCCTATTTTTCAAATTCCCTTGATTGCTCAATTGCTTTCATCACAGTGGCCAGAATTTCTTCAACGGATTGCTCATAGTCGATTTGAAGTGGCGCTTTGAAATTTACTGTCAACAATGTTCCACGTTTCCGGAGTTTCAAACCTTTCTTGTCAAAAGCTTCCCGGAAACCGTCTATCACTACCGGCATCACTACCGGCCGATGCTGTTTGATAATGAAAGCCGTTCCCTTACGCCCCGGGGCAAAGGGCGTTGTGGTTCCCTGGGGAAAGGTTATTACCCAGGAGCTATCCAAGGCGGCTGATATTTTACGGGTATCGGAAGCATCGAGCCCCCGGCGGGTACCCTGTTCTTTGCTTATCCAGGTACGCTTTACCGTTATAGCTCCGGCCATGGCGAAAAACCTGGTGAGAAAAGTGCTCTTCATGGTTTCTTCGGCGGCCACGTAATATACATTGGTAAATGGGTTGAGCAAATAAAAAGGCAATCCAAGGCGGTCGCGCTTCCCCCATTTCACGGCACAAAAAATATGGAGCAGGGTGATTACGTCCGCGAAATAGGTCTGATGGTTACTCACAAATAGCACATTGCTGCGGGGAAGGTTTTCGAGGTTTGCGGTTCCGGAGATCTTCAGCTTATTAATGAGCATGAGCCCGGGATAGGATATGACTCCCACGACTGCATAAATACATTTCTTTACCAAACGAAAATGCCGGAGCCGTTCGGAAAATGAACCCATGTGTATTGGTTTTGGCGAATTCTCTATCTGCAATATAAGTATTTGCAAATGAAATTGTAAGTAACGGAACAGCTTAAGTGGCAACCAAGGGCCGGTAAATATTAAAATGATAACAGCAATCATAATTGAATAGCGTGCCATCATTTCAAACCATTGAAATTTGTCATCCTTATATTTGCCGGATGAAATATGATACGGTTATTTTTGATATGGATGGCCTCCTGATAGATTCGGAGCCTCTTTGGCAGGAAGCCGCGGATGAAGTGCTGGGCACTTATGGAATCAAGTTGTCAGAGGAGGAATATGTTTCCACCACGGGTCTGAGAACGAGGGAATTTCTGGCCTGGTGGTTTGGTTATTTCCACATTAAGGTGGAAAATCCTAAAGAGGTAGAGGAATGTATCACAAGGAAAGTGATTGAAAAAGTGCAGGCTGGTGCGCAGGCCATGCAGGGCGTGGAATATATATTTCAATTTTTTGCCCACCGGAAATTCAAAATCGGAATCGCTACTTCTTCACCCTTCAGCCTGATTGATATTGTAATCGACAAACTGAACATCAGGCATCGCCTCAAGGCGATCAGTTCGGCACAGGATCTCATCCTGGGTAAGCCCCATCCACAGGTTTACCTGGATTGTGCGGCTTTGCTGGAAAGCTCCCCCACGCGCTGCATTTGCTTCGAAGATTCTTTTAATGGCATGATAGCAGCTAAGGCGGCGAGAATGAAATGCGTGGTTGTTCCGGCTCCGCTACAACACCACGAAACCAGGTGGGATGCGGCCGATCTCAAGCTGGCCGCATTGTCAGACTTCAATGATCAGGCAATCCTGGGCTTCTGATTCTGTGGAAGCGGGGAATGAGTCATTTAATTCATGATGGCAGAATAATTCAATACACGTTCTCTGGAGCTAAGTGAATCCACTCAAAAAAAAGCCCGCTTTCAAAAAGCGGGCTCTTGATATTTTACGGGGAGTATTTTACTCTCCCTGCTTTTCTTCTTCGCCACCTTTCTCCATCTTCTTCTTCAATTCGGCCAGAACGCCCAGATCACCCAGGGTTGTCTTTTCAGCTTTTCCCTGGATATCCTTGACGGCTTTCTTGGTCTTCACTGCTTCCGCCTTTCTTTCCTTATTCAGAGCATCCTTCTCCTCTACCTTAGCCTGCTCCCAGATACGGGTATGACTCAACAGGATGCGTTTTTCATTCCGGTCAAATTCAATGACCATGAATTGTGATACATCATCCGCGCCGAGCGATTTGCCATCTTCTTTCACCAGGTGACGATTGGGGGCAAAACCTTCCAGCCCGTAAGGCAGTTGAACGATGGCGCCCTTATCATCCTTCCTAATGATAGTACCATCATGGATGGTTCCCACCGCAAATGTATCCTGCAGCGTATTCCAGGGGTCTTCTTCAAGTTGTTTATGACCCAACTGGAGTTTACGGTTATCCTTGTCAATACCAAGGATCACCACTTCAATTTCACTGCCAACCTTCGTGTATTCGCTGGGGTGATTAAAGCGTCGCAGCCAGCTCAGGTCGCTGATATGGATCATACCACCGATGCCGGGTTCCAGTTCTACGAATACGCCATAGGGGGTAATATTCTTCACCAGTCCTTTATGACGACTCTCAACGGGGTATTTGGTCTCTATTTCATTCCAGGGATCGGGAGAAAGTTGCTTGATGGAAAGACTCATCTTACGGGAATCCTTGTCAAGCGTCACGATCTTGGCTTCATGTTCGTCGCCCAGTTTAAAGAATTCTTTGGCATTGATGGGCGTATTGGCCCATGTAATTTCACTCACGTGCACCAGGCCTTCAACACCCGGAAGGATTTCGAGGAATGCACCGTAGTCCTCAATATTCACCACCTTACCCTTCACAATTTTTCCTTCACCTACCCATTCTGGTAAGGTATCCCAGGGATGCGGAGTGAGTTGCTTCAGGCCCAGGCTGATTCGTTTCTTTTCGTCGTCGAAATCCAGCACCACCACATTCAGCTTCTGGTCCAGTTTCAATACTTCGCTGGGGTGGCTGATGCGGCCCCAGCTGATATCTGTAATATACAATAAGCCATCGAGCCCGCCCAGGTCAAGGAAAGCACCGAAGTCGGTGATATTCTTGATAGTTCCTTCGAGCACCTGACCTTTTTCAAGCTTGCTCATGATCTCGGCACGTTGTGCTTCGATATCGCTTTCAATAAGCGCCTTGTGAGATACAACTGCATTCTTAATGGCTTCGTTGATCTTGACCACTTTGAATTCCATGGTCTTTCCAACAAACTGATCGTAGTCCGTAACCGGCTTAACGTCAATTTGCGAACCGGGCAGAAATGTTTCCATTCCAAACACATCCACGATCAATCCACCCTTCGTTTTGCTGGTAACCGTACCCGTTACCACTTCACCTGTTTTGTGCACTTCTACGATCCTTTCCCAGGCACGCGTGATCCTTGCCACTTTCCGGCTCAGGTGCAGGTGACCTTCCCGGTCTTCCTTTTCAACCACCATCACTTCCACCGTATCCCCTACTTTCAGATTCGGGATATCTCGGAATTCATTCAATGAAACCAGGCCATCACTCTTGAACCCGATATTAACCACAACATCAGTCTTGGTCAATCCCACAACAATGCCTTCCACCATCTCATTGTCATTGACGGTCTTGAAAGTACTGTCATATACGGAATCATACTTTTGTTTTTCTTCCATTTTATAAGAAGAAACATTTCGCTTGTCAATGCTCCAGTCAAAATCGTCGTGAGCAGTTTGTACAGGTAGATTTGTTGTCGCTGCAGGCGTTCCCGTTGCGGGGGCCTCCTGTACATCAGCGTTTGAGTTAACAATTTGGTTTTCTGACATAACTGATAATTACCCTGTTTTAAAATGGGAGTGCAAAGTTAAGGATAATTGCCAGAAAAATAAAGACCACGGGCCATAGTTTATATTCAAAAATCACTTATTTCCTGCCGCAATGGGCTCTTTATCAAATGTTTATTCTGTGGCACGCCGAAAATATTTTCCGATCCGGAATTCTAAAATTGCCTTATCTTTTGCCCCAAAATCAGGAAACATGAAAAAGATGCTAATCGCTGGGATTTTACTGTTGCCGGGCGCCCTGGTGCTGGCACAATCCAATACTGAGTCTGCCAAAACTGAGGTGACGGTAAAAACGGGAACATCGCTGGACTATGATGTCAATTCCAACGGTCAATTGACCCCACTTACCATGAAAATATTTATTCCTGATGAAGGAGGGATCGGGTTTGAATTCAGCGTGGGAGATATGACAGGAAAATTCATCAATTCCCGTGAGGGCCTGGAAAAAGGAAGCAATACCAACTGGGACGAGCCATACCAGGGCGAAGAAAGAAAACTGGGGCCAGACCAGACCCTTGCGATTTTCTCGAAAGCATTTCTGAAGGATCTGAAACAAAATAAGAAAGCAAAATATGACGGCTCCCTTTGGCAGCTCAAGGACCTGCCTAAGGGTTCAGAGCTAATCCTCGACAATAAGGCAACTCCCGATGCTATTTATATGGAAAGCGAAAACGGCTCCACCAAATACTGGATCCTGAACAATGAGGATTATCCTCTCATGCTGAAAGTGGAAGGTAACCAGAAAGGCCCCGACCTCATTCTTAAGGCGGTACACTAATTCAGGAGATGACAAAATTTTAAAATATAACAAATTGCTATGGTTACTCAGCATCTAATCCCGCTCTTTGGAAGAGACCTTGATAAACTGAAAGAAGAGATCAAGCTTTATTCGGACGATGAAGCCATCTGGAAGCCAAGGGAAGGCATCAGCAACAGCGGAGGCAATCTGTGTTTGCACCTGGTGGGCAATCTTCAGCATTTTATTGGCGCTGTTCTCGGCAATTCCGGATATGTGAGAAACAGGGAGGCCGAATTCAAGCTCAGAAATATCCCACGTCATAAACTCATTGAAGAAATTGAATCTACCAGGTCCATTGTGATTGACACGCTTGAACAACTTACCAGGAATGATCTTCAGAAAGAATATCCGCAGCAGATTGGTGGAGAATCAATGATCACGGAGCACCTGTTGATTTTCCTGCTGGCTCATTTCAATTATCATCTGGGGCAAATCAATTATCACCGAAGAATCGGATAATCTCACAGCTAAGCTTTTTTTAGCTAGCAGCCCCGTGCAGCTTTGCATAACATCAACAGTAAGAAACTGCGCAAAAGTTGCCGAAGTTTCGGGCAATGAGTTCAGGCAGCCAATTCACGAATGGCGGTTACCAGACGGTCAAGGTCTTTGGTGGAAGTATAGACATGTGGAGTAACTCTTACGCCATGGATATTTTCCCAATCAATTGCCACTGCGTGTATCCTGTGTTTATTGAAAAGTTCTGCCGAAACTTCCTGGGGTTTCATTCCCCGAATGGCGATATTGGCAATGGCGCAGGATAGGGATGGATTGCGGGGCTGATTAAAGGAAACTTTTGGCATGTCCTTCACCTGGTTCACCCAGTAATCTTTCAGATATCTTAGCCGTTCTTCCTTACGTTTTGAACCGATTATATTATGAAAATCCACCGCGTTTCCAATGGCCATCTCCGAAGCAAAGGACCTGGTACCAAGGCTTTCGAATTTGCGTATATCCTGTCCATCGGGTTCATTATTTGACAAAAGAGCCCACACATTTTTTATTTTCTCTTTTTTGATATACAACATGCCACTTCCGAACGGAGCGCAGAGCCATTTATGAAGAGATGTGGCGAAATAATCACATTCCAGGTAAGGGATCTTGTAGTCGATATGGGCGAAGCTATGCGCGGCATCGCAAATCACTTCAATCCCTCTCTTGTGCGCTTCCGCTGCGATTTTTTTAACGGGCAGCAATTGTCCGCACCAATTGATGATATGGGTGACATGTACAATCTTAGTGCGTGGGGTGAAGGCACTAACAAATTGGCTTACTATCTCATCTTCTTTTTCTATGGGAACCTGCAAATTCAACCATACTAATTTCACGCCATCTCTTTTTTCGCGTTGTTTCCAGGCATTGATCATATTGGGATAATCCTGGCGCGTCAACACCACTTCGTCTCCCGGTTTCAAATTGAGCCCGAATATCACGGAATTCAATCCCTCTGTGGAATTCCGGTTAATGGCAATCTCGTCTGGCAGGCAGCCGGCCAAATCAGCCAGCTTGGCCCTGAGTGGTTCCCTGCCCTGGTCCAGTATCTGCCACATATAATAGGAAGGCGCTTCATTGCAGAATTGATAGAATCTGATATGTGCATCCTGAACCACTTTAGGTTGGGGGCTCACGCCGCCATTGTTAAGATTGAGCAGGCTGGAGGAAACCGTGAATGACTCTTTCACCCAGCCCCAGAAATCATCGTCTGTCATGGCTTGCCCAGGATGCAATTGGCTCCAGCGTTTATATTGCTTTTCGGCTTCTTTGGCAAAAGCGGGACTGGTAAGGCCCAGAAACGAAGCGCCTCCGCCAGCGGCGGCAAGATTCCTCAGAAAATTCCGGCGGGATGCCATGGTCAGATTATTTTATGTGAAAAGTTTGAATGGTCAATGCCCGGACAGACCCTACACTTCCCTGTTAGTTTGAATTAATCTTTGGGAAATATGAATCCGGGCTCATTGAATATACGAAAATCTCCGGCATTTATTTCCGTAAGGATTTTGATGCGATGGAAAAAGCCGCAATCCAGCCACTGGTCCATGCGTGCTGAAAATTATATCCTCCCGTGATCCCATCCACATCCATCACTTCACCAGCAAAATACAGGTTGGGAACCAATTTACTTTCCATACTGGCATGACGGATCTCAGAAAGCCGGATACCACCGGCGGTCACAAATTCTTCCTTAAAGGTTGTTTTGCCATTGACCTCAAAGGATTCGCCACAACAATTTCCCGCAAGCCTGACCTGCGCTTTCGCGGTCAGATCGGCCCAGCGACTTTCGCCATTGATTCCGGATTGGATCAGCAAAAATCCCCATAATCTTTGTGGCAGGCCTAAAAAATTCCGGCCTCCAATTTTCTGAGCCGAATTCCCTTCCCGGTATTTCCGGAATCTTTCATTCAGGCTTTGCTCATTGAATGATGGAGCCCAGTTTACCAGGAGCCTGAAGCGGTATTTCATTGCCGCTAATTCACGGGCACCCCAGGCGCTCAATTTCAGGACTGCCGGGCCGCTCATTCCCCAATGCGTTATCAATAAGGCTCCCTCCTCTTTTAACCTCGTTCCCTCAATCTTCACAACGGCCTTGTCCACGCTAAGGCCCATCAATTGGGTAATGGGATTGCCGGGCATATTGAAAGTGAATAGAGAGGGAACCGGCTCTTCAATGCTATGTCCTGTTTTTTTCAGCCATTCAAATTGAGCCGACCTGGAATAACCCCCGCAGGCAAGGCAGAGAAAGTGGGCCTCCAATGACAGATGCCCATCCAGTTCCAACAGGAATTTCCCATCCCTCAGTTCTATTCCAACTACTTCTGAGCGTAATTGAATTTGAATACCCAGTCGCTTTGTTTCACTCATCAAACATTCAATAATGGTTGATGAGGAATTGGAAACAGGGAAGACCCTGCCGTCTTCTTCGGTCTTTAATTTCACGCCCCTTTCATTAAACCATTCAATGCAGTCGCTCGTAAAGAAATGGTGAAAGGCTTTTTTTACAAAAAGATTTCCTCTGGGATATTTCGAGGCCATTTCATCAATATCAGTGCAGGCATGTGTGAGATTACATCTACCCCCGCCGCTCACTAGCACTTTGGATAAAAGCTTATGGGTTTTTTCCAGAATCAAGACTTCCAATCCGGGATTCATGGAGGCCGCATTGATGGCGCAGAAAAATCCTGCGGCGCCTCCCCCTACTACTACCAGTTTTTGATGCTCCATGAATTAGTCTGGTTTGGAAAATTATTTTTCCAGCCAAAACTAAAGGCATTTGCTTTAGCACCCGAAAAAATATCCGGGATGATTCCGCAATTAGCAGGAAACATCTTAATGGTATAGTCAGTCATCATGGATCTCCACCCCCTGGATACTGTACTTATCCACCCAAGCCAAGGGGAACAAGCACCAGTTTCGAGTTACCAGTCTCGGGTAAGAGTATCCGTTCCGAATTCGGGTACCATTTCTGATCCCCGGTCTTCCCTTAGAGTTCGTGTGCCCCCTTAGGAATGAATCCGGCCTCTTAAGCACAGGTGCCCATTCCCGTTATTTTTGCACTATAAAGCCTTCATAGGATCAGTCTCTGCAACCGGAGATGATTCATGCTTCCTCTTCCCACTTGAAGCCCGGCAGAACGAAATAGAAAATGGCCCA
>CALFNL010000121.1 GCA_937902875.1 uncultured Bacteroidota bacterium
CGGTTATATACTGCAAGGTGATATTTCTGGAGCCTGTAGTCGGTGAGAATTTTGAAGGAATCATTCTTACCATCATGATTGGGGGTAAATGCATTGGGGAAAAATATATTACAGATCCCGTCCTTAACTATTATTTCGCCTCTTGCAGTACCGCAGGGATTGGTAACGGTAACGGCATACAGGCCAGGCGACTTCACAGTGTAATGGTCGTCTGCAGAACCATCCTGCCATAAATAAGTTGTAAATAATCCGGGGGAAATGGTGAATGAATCACCATCACAGATAGCTGCTTTGGTTCCCAGTTCAGGTTTGGGATTTCCCTGTACGGTAAGGTTCAGGGTACGTACACTGTCGCAACCGTTTGCCGCAAGGTAAGTATCAACGTATGTTCCGCTGGTGGTATAACCTGCAAAATTGTCTCCCTCACAAATCGTTTGGTCGATGACTGTGGATGATTTTGGTCCCACATTCAGCATCAAGACCACGTTTGAATCGCAACCCCCGGGTCTGGGGAAGCTTTGAAAATATTTTCCTGATTCTGTAAGATCAAGGCTTCCGAAATGAAAATGTTCGCCTGCGCAGATAGTTGCTTTGATGCTGTCGGCATCAGGTGGTGGTGGAGGGTTCACCGGAGCCTCGATCATCATACCCACTACGGTAGCCGAAGAAGCGATTACAATGATAATGGTATTCTTGCCGGCTTTCCAATTCTTGCAAAGTGAGACCGAAGTTGCGTCACTCTGAGTATGACCCGGGGGGTTAAAAGGATTAGGGAGCGGGAAAATATTACCCAGATTGGCGCTTTGGGGCACGCCGTTCACATAAATTTCATAAATGGAATTGTCTTCATATATATCCAGATTAAGGCAAAAGGCGTCATCATCATTGTAACTTTTACCACAAAGATTGTAGCAGGGCAAGTCAAATTCCTTCTTAAAGAAAAAATATCTGTTCGAAGCATGTTCGCCTGTGCCGCTGAAAGAAATCCAATGGTTGTTATTATGATAGATAAGGGGAAGTGGATACATGAGGGTGGCGGGAACATAGGGGCCATTAATAGAATCCAGCGCAATTTTCCAACTTCTGTCTGGCCCTCCGGCAATATCTCCGCCAGTAGTAAAATCAGAATTTGAAGGAGCTGGGCCTTTTTCCGGAAAACATTGCGAAAATGATCGGTAACTCAAACAAAGAAACATGAAGAATATAATTGAGCCCGGGTTAAAACGATGTGTAAAACGCATCAGTCAAAAACAGTTAATTCTTTAGTATAAAATCCTAATTGAGCTCCATTATCAGGTGATACATAATTGACCTAAGATAATCAATTCATTGCCGAGTTTCAAAATATCAGTCAACCAGGTTCATTATTTATGATCCCTAACCCTGTTTTCCCATTCAAAAATCTCATAAGCGCGAAAGCAAAATCTGGTGTAGTCTGATTAATATCATGTCATTGCACTACTCAGGTCATAGTGGCGATTTTTATCCAGGCATAGATTTATCGGTTCAAATGCGTTTATCTATGCCTGATACCCTGGATGGATATATGGAATGGATAATGCTCGAAACATTATTCTCCGGTTACCTGCTTGTTTTCAGCCTTCTGTATATTGTTTCAGCATACCAGGGTGAGAGAGGTTTCTTTAAGAGAAGGATAATGCCTCTACTGCCTTTAACATATGCCCTGATGGGGACAATTTTCTGGGGACTCCAATTGAAAATAGGGCATTCTTACAATACATTTCAACACTTCGTTTTCTCTCTGCAATATCCTTTCCTGCATGGTTGGGCATTAGTCTCAATCCTTTTCTGGATCCCATTCTTACGCAAAAGACCCATACTGTCTGCATTGCACAGTTCCATATTTTTTGGGCTCATGGTGAAGGATATGTTTGTGGAATCTCCGGACAAACTGGTTGACAATTCCTCGCCCGGCAATGATCTGAAGATATATTCAGCTAGTATAGGCATTTATGTAACGGCCTTATTGTTCCTGTTGCTGTGCTCACAATTGATATATCGCATCAAAAGGGAAAATGCCTGATCCCTTCCAGTTTTAATCAATCATAAGTGAGAGAGTTCTGACATCTCTCAATTCAAGTCCTAATTAAGGTCATAAGATTGTCATCAGTTCGTAAATATTTTAGTGCTCGCAAATTGATGCTAAATAGTCAATTCAAAATTAAAAAAACTGTATATGAAACCCTTTCAAAAAAGCATTACTTATTTAATGGCAGTCGCCACAATTCTTGTAAGTGGCGTTCTGTATTTCAGCAGTTGTACCCATGACAATGAGCTATTGGTAAGTAATGGTCCAAAAATTGAGCGCGGAGATTTAAAGTTGAATTTTCCTGCCGACACCAAACTGACTTATGATAAAACGCATGGAAATGTTGGATGGGGAACGGCTTACCTGGGTGGGCTTTCCACGCTGACCGGCCGATTCAACAGTTTTGGTATGACGACCTTCAATTTTGATGAATCAAATGCAGATGGAATCAACTTTGAAGCCTGGGTATGGATCAATTCAGTGAATACCAGTGAACCCGGTCGTGACGGTGGATGTCTTCAAACGACGTTCGGCACTACCACTTCCATGACCACAGAAACTGCAAATGTAGCCATACTCAAGTCGAAAAGCGTGGAACTCAGCACCACTGATAAAGGTTACAACGTGAAATGCGATTTTACCTTTCATGGTGTTACAAAGGAAATAACCGGAAAGCTAATGTATGATGGTGAAACTACTACCGGTTCAGGGGCTACCTTAAAGACGGTATATGGTTTCAGTTTCGATTTTCAATTCCTGGCTCAAACGGATTTTGGAATTGTGTCCACCAATATTGCAGATAAGATAGATATAAAGTGCAATGCAATATTCAGACAAGTGCCCTAAAAAGCAGAAAAGTTGAACAGGATTAATTGAATCTAAAAATTTAGAAATATGAAATCTCGCATACTATTATTAATAACAATAGTTCTGGTAACCACAGGCCTCAGCGGTTGTTACAAGGATATATTAAGTCCCGGCCAGGATCCTACAGCACCGCCACAGGCGGTAAGTTTCAGCGGCGATTTGTTGCCAATATTTACGGCCAACTGCGCCACCAGCGGTTGTCATGATGCCGCGCCGGGCCACCATCCATCTCTCACAGCAGAGAATGCATACATCGCCATCACGTCGGGAGGTTTTATTGATACGGTCATTCCCGACAACAGTATTCTTTATGGTGAAGTGAAATCGGGTTCAATGCCTCCTACGGGCGCCCTAAAGCCTTCGGACGTTCAAAAAATACTGGACTGGATTCGTAATGGTGCACCGAATAATTAACTGAATTTAAAACCAGACAAATGAAACCTATTACTTATAATACGAAAAATTGGTTTGTTCGGCCAGCCATGCTGATGCTCTGCCTTTTTCTATTGAATGGCATTATCCTGGGCCAGGACAGTAGCGGCAATGAACAAACGCCGGTTGCCGTAAAGAAAATCAAACCCGAAAAAAATACGTTCGGAAGCATCTGGATCATCGACAACCAGACTGTAATGGTGCCGATCAAGGGAACCTTCGAGATGGATATCATGCATCGGTTTGGAACCATCAAAAATGGATATAAGGATTTCCTGGGCTTTTTTGCGCCTTCCAATATCCGGCTTGGTTTTGAATATGTGCCTATCAACAATCTCATGGTTGGATTTTCAATTACTAAAGCCAATATGACCTGGGAAGGATATGGAAAATACGCGATCATCAAACAGACGAAATCGAAATACCCGGTGAGTGTCACCTATTTCGGAGATATCTCTCTGGATACCAGGGGAAAGGACAATTTTGTACATTATTCTGACCGGCTGATGTATTTTAACCAGTTGATCATTGCCCGCAAAATCACACCAAAATTCTCGGCACAGGTATCTCCGAGTTTAACCCATGTGAACATAGTGGACGGCTATTATTATGAACCGGGAAAGTACAGGGGAACGATGAACCACGAGCATTTTGCGATAGCCCTTGCTGGCAGGTACAAAATAAAAGAGAACATGGGTATCATAGTGAACTATGATCAACCTATTACCAAGCATCGTTCCAATAATCCCAGCCCAAATATTTCATTTGGACTTGAGGTAACAACCAGTGCGCATGCTTTCCAGTTCTTTATGGGTAATTATAGTTTTATTACGCCGCAAAGAAATAATTACTATAATCGTAATAACTTTAAGGACGGTCAGTTCCTGATCGGATTCAATATCACGAGAATGTGGAATTATTAATATTATGAACTTTTTAAAATAATCTAATCATGAAATTGAGATATTATGCGTCAGCGCTTGTTGTATTGATCGTAATCTTTGCCACTGGATTTACATTCAGGATGCAGGAAAAGAAGCCCTGGCCCGTACCCGACAAATATAAATCCATGAAGAATCAGGTTGCTTCAGACGCAGAATCAATTGCCGCGGGGAAAGCTCTATGGAGCACGCATTGCAAATCATGCCATGGTGTGAAAGGACAAGGAGATGGACCAAAAGCAGCGCAGTTGAAAACTGAACCCGGTGATTTTTCCAAAGCGAGCGAACAAGTGCAAAGTGATGGCTCTCTTTTTTATAAGACATCTGAAGGAAGGGATGATATGCCGAGTTTTAAGAAAAAGATTCCTGACCAGGATGACATATGGAGTATCGTGAATTATGTCCGTACGCTCAAGAAATAATCAGGTACTCCCTTACCCGTCGTTATAACCACAGCACCGGCCCAGTTTTTGGGCTGGTGTTTTTTTTATTTAATGAGTTTGGCTAAGGTCAACAAATGACCCATTTCAATCTGACAATAATCATATTTAGCACTGATTAAAGTAATTCGGTGCCGGGCAAGGCGGTAGTACCTTAACAGCATGAATACAAACAACAACCCGGCCGGTCAGGAACAATACCAAGATCCATCCAGCCGAAAAAAATTTCTTCTATGGGGTCTTGGGATTCTGGCTTCAGCCACCGCACTTAAAGCGATCATCTCCTCAAAGAAAAAAAAGCAAATGGTGAAAATGCTCGGCCAGGATGGAAAGCTGGTGGAAGTGGACAAAGACCTGCTCACCAAAAAGGCTCAAAAGCTTACCAACAAAGAATTGCAGGGCTGGATAAAAAGAAATAGTCATTAACAAGATCAATAATAATAACCATGAAAGAAGTTGACGCATCTTCCCGCCGGAAATTCCTGCTAACCGGCTTGATGGCCGGGGTGGCCGCGGGATGTAATACAAACCAAAATCCCTTTGCAAACACCGATGAAACGGTAATTCCATCTGGTGAAAAAGTGAAGCTTTTGTCGGTTGACGGGGAAATCATTGAAGTGGATAAGGCTTTCTTAAAGCCAGTTCCAGATCTGCCAACAATCTCGAACAAGGAAGAGAGAAAGGGAATAGAAGGGAAAAAATTTGTGATGGTCATCGACCTTTCCCGTTGCAAGAATTTGAAGAAATGCCAGAGTGCCTGCAACCACATGCACCATGTACATCCGGGTCAGAACTGGATAAAAGTGTATGGTATGCAGGATGCCGATCAAACGGCGGCATACTGGCAACCCACTACCTGCATGCACTGTGATGAACCTCCCTGCGTAAAAGTGTGCCCCGTAGATGCAACTTTTAAGAGGCAGGATGGCATTGTTTTGATAGACAGTGATCGCTGCATCGGGTGTCGTTTTTGTATGGCTGCCTGTCCTTATTCTACCAGGGTATTTAATTGGGAGGAACCGGAATTAACCGAAGAAATATCAGCACAAAAATATTCTTGTGAAACAAGCACTCCACAAAAGAAGGGCACCGTGGGGAAATGTGATTTCTGTCCTGACATGGTGAGAAAGGGGCAATTACCGCACTGTGTATCTGCCTGCCCCAACGGTGTTTTCCTTTTTGGCGACATGAATGAAGATTCAGTGACCAATGGCTCAGAGACTTTTCGATTCAGCGATCTTATCAAAGACAAAGCAGGATACCGTCTCATGGAAGATCTGGGCACAAAGCCCCGCGTGTATTATCTGCCTCCGGTGAATCGCAATTTTCCATTTGAATCGGGGCTGGAAAATGAGACCGAAGAAGACAAAAAGAATATTCAAAAAATAACCAACCGTGATTAATTCAACTGCACCCACGAGCGAAGAGATAATCCGGGACCTCCTTCCTCAGAAATTTGGTACCCGGGGAAAAATCTGGACCGCATCACTAGTGCTTATCAGCCTGATAGGGGTATTTGCCTATTACCGTCAATTGAAATATGGCCTGGTGGTAACCCACATGAGAGACTATGTATCCTGGGGGATTTATATTTCAAATTTTGTGTTTTTTGTAGCCATCAGCCTGGTAGGATCACTCATTACTGCCATTTTCAGATTGGCGAATGTAAAATGGAGCACACCACTCACGCGGATAGCCGAGATTATTGCCGTTTCCGCCATCGTGTTTGCTTCGATCGTCATCATAGTTGATATGGGGC
>CALFNL010000122.1 GCA_937902875.1 uncultured Bacteroidota bacterium
TTTCCAGTTGGCCAGGTTTTCCGGATTGATATCATCCGGATTGGCTTCAAGCGTAATTTCTTTAAAAGCGGGTGTGCCAAATTTCCTGTCAATAGCCTCTTTGATTTTTTCCAATTCGTTCAACAACAAAAGACTGGGAGTGCCACCGCCCAGATACAGGGTTTCAATGGCACCAGCTTCACTGAATATTTCCGTTATTTCAATCTCCTTCAATAAAGCAGTAATCAAATCGTTTTTGAGTTGAAGAGAAGTGGAGAAATGGAAATTGCAGTAATGGCAAGCCTGTTTACAAAATGGAATATGAATATAAATGCCAGCCAAGCGGGTTATTGATTTTAGATTTCAGAATTATGAATTTAGTTTTGTTGCACATGAATAGTATTCGTAATGCTGTCCTCTGCCTGCTGGTTTTCCTGCTTTCCCTTCGCCTCTGCGCTCAGGAGCGGTTTACAGTACATTACGAATTTGTTGACAAAGATAGTTCCTTCAACACTGAAACCCTTGGTTTACAAAATTCCTTCGTCAATAGAATGAGCTGTGACCAATACCTGGCATCCATGCCTTTTCTCTTGAAGGGAAAGGGATATATGACAGGGTCCCTGGATAGCGTTGCCTTTGATTCTGCCTCGGCAAGGGTGCGGATTTATTTGGGGGGCAGATATAAATGGGCAAACATCAATACCAGTGCTGCCGATAAAAAGATGTTGGGAAGTATTGGCTGGAATGAAAAACTCTTCAGCAACCGGCCACTCAATTTCACCAGCCTCGGCTCATGGCAGGAAAAAATGCTGAGCTATTATGAGAATAACGGATACCCATTCGCGAGGATAGAACTAGACAGCCTGCAGATAGAATCCGAAAAGGTATATGCAATTCTGAAAACGGAAAAAGGGCCGCAATACAGGATCGACAGCATCAGGGTATATGGAAAAGCCAGGATCTCCAATTATTTCCTTCAGCAATACCTCGGCATTGAAAACGGATCCATCTATCGCAAAGAAAAATTGCAGAATATCAGCCGGCGATTGGTTGAATTGCCATATCTGAAAGAAATAAGAGCCTGGGATATCACCATGGCCGGAACAGGCTCCATATTGAATTTATACGTAGATCCAAGGAAGAGCAGCCAGGTGGACTTGCTGATAGGATTTCTTCCGGCAAACGACCAACTCGGGGGCCATAAACTCCTGCTGACGGGCGAAGCCAATATTAACCTGAAGAATGCGCTCGGAGGAGGGGAAACCATCGGTGCCAATTGGCAGCAGCTTCAGCCTCAATCACCCCGGTTGAATCTATTATTTGAACAGCCATTCCTGTTTCATACACCATTCGGCATCAACTTCAGTTTTGACCTGCTCAAAAAAGATTCCTCCTACCTGAACCTGAATGCGCAGTTCGGATTGCAATATCTCTCTTCCGGGAAACAGAATGGAAGGATTTTTATACAATCCTTCATAACTAACCTGCTGCCAGGCGGCATCGATACCGGCCTGATAAAGTCTTCCAAAACATTGCCTTCTTTCATTGATGCGGCCACTACCAACCTGGGCGTGGATTACAGGTACAACAACACCGATTACAGGTTTAACCCCCGTAAGGGTAATGAATTCAATATCGTTACATCTGCAGGTATCCGTAACATTAAGAAGAGTACATCCATCACCAATTTAACCAAAGACGCCGGGGGTAATGATTTCGATTTCTCTTCTCTTTATGATACTTTGAAATTGAATTCATACCTTCTGAAAATCAAATGGAATGGGGCACATTATTTCAGGATGGGCAAGCAATCGGTATTGAAAACATCCGTGAACAGCGGTTGGATACAGTCACAGAATATTTTCCAGAATGAAATTTTCCAGATTGGCGGTTATAGGTTACTGAGAGGCTTTGACGAAGAGAGCATTTATGCCACGGGATATGCGGTTCTGACTGCGGAATTCAGGTACCTTATTGGATTGAATTCCTATTTTTTTGGGTTTACAGACTGGGGCAGCACCAAAAATAAATCATACGGAACAGATCCCGCTTCCAATACCCACAACTACCTGGGCTTTGGGATGGGAATAGCATTCGAAACAAAGGCGGGGATTTTTAATTTGAGTTATGCGGTGGGCAAAAGGGAAGACAGCAATCTGAGCCTGAGGCAATCTAAAATCCATTTTGGATTGGTGAGTTTGTTTTAATCAGGTCTCTCACAATTCAATTTGATTCGAATATTTTTGTAGCATAAACCATCAACTTTTGAGGATCATTCTATTTATTTTCGCGTTCATTCAATTGGGCATTTCCGTCACGGCTAGCGGTCAGGATGATTCTTCCTCCATACCCAAGCCTTCACAGCCCGGGAAGGATTCCATTCCGATACCGGATTCTGTTCTCATTCCGGCTCCCCAAAAGAAGAAGAGTGCCAAGCCCCCAGCCAGATTGGATTCTATAAATATCAACAAGGATACAGCCGGCAATCCCAAAATGGAACTGGTTTCCGGAAACGCCACCCGGGCGCGCGACAGCATTTCCACTCCGGTTCAGGTTTCAGCTCCTGAAGTAGTTAAGGCAATACAGAAAGTATTGCCCGTGGAGCAAAGAGTGATCCAAAGCAAGGACTGGCTTTTTTACACGGTTACGGCCCTATTATTATTCCTGGCTTTATTGCGCATAGCATTTCTAAAATATTTCAACGATATGTTCCGCATTTTCTGGCACACTTCATTTCGTCAAAAACAAATCAGAGATCAATTGCAGCAGGCAGCCTTGCCTTCCCTGCTCTTCAACCTTTTTTTTGGATTGAGCTTCAGCATGTTTGTAGTGTTGGTGATCCATGAGATTCGAAAGGATATCCAAATCAATCATTGGATATTGCTGGGCTTCGGCTTCATTATTATCATGGTCATTTATCTTGCAAAGTTCTTCATTCTCAAGCTGGCAGGCTGGATGTTTGGCCAGGAAGAAGCCGCCGAAACCTATGTATTCATAGTGTTCCTGGTCAACAAGATAATGTCGATCCTGATTCTGCCTTTAATAATAATACTCGCATTTGGCGGTCCTGACCTGAAAAGCATTGCATTGGCATTATCTATATTATTATTAATTTTTTTTCTGGGATACAGATTCATAAGATCTTACACGACAATTCGGAACGAATTGAAAATTAGCCAGTTGCATTTCTTACTCTATATTTGTGGTTTCGAGATTTTCCCTGTTTTATTGATTTACAAGCTGTTGATGCAATTGTTCGAAAGAACTTTGTAACTTTGTAGCTTTGCAATCCATAGCGGGAATTACACATGGTTAAAAACGGGACAACAATGGCAGAAGGCGCCTCTGCTAAATCGATCAAAAAAATCCTAATTACCCAGCCAAGGCCAGATTCAGAAAAATCGCCCTATTTTGAATTGGCCAGGAAGCACAATGTCTTGCTGGATTTCTACCCATTTATCAAATTAGAAAGCATCCCATCCAAGGATTTCAGGAAACAAAAGATAGATCTTACTCAGTTTAGCGCGGTCGTTTTCACCAGCCGTCATGCCATTGATCATTTTTTCCGCACTTGTGAAGAGATGAAGATCAGTGTTTCGCAAGACACTAAGTACTTCTGTATCTCCGAGGCTGTGGCATTATTCCTTCAAAAGTTTATCCTCTATAGAAAAAGAAAGGTCTTTTATGGCGCCGATGGCACTAATAAGAGTCTGTTTGATGTGATCAATAAGCATAAGGAGAACGAAAAATTCCTTTATCCCTGCTCCGAAAATCAGCAGGACAACGAGATTATCTGCTGGCTCAAGAACAACAAATGCGAATTTGCCACTCCGTTCATGTACAAGACTATCAGCAATGATGTGAAGGAAGTGATCACCAAAGAGGATTATGATGTGATCTGCTTCTTTACACCCAGTGGAGTCAAGAGCCTTCTGGAAAACTTCCCTAAATTCAAACAAAATGGCACCGTGTTCGGTGCTTTTGGAAATAATACTTCAAAGGCCATTGAAGAGGCAGGCCTCACCCTGCACATCAAGGCTCCGGTACCTGAAGCCCCATCCATGGTGGCAGCCCTTGAGCGATTCCTGAATATCAGTGAAGGTAAAAAGTGATATCATTCAATTAATAGATCAGTAACCCGCGCCAAAATTTTCCTGCTTCCATATTCCTGAAAAAATAAGCTCCATTCCAACAGGTCCAACAAGTTTGTGCCTGATATTTATTTGTAAATTCCATCATGCAACAGCATTCTAATCGTCTCAGCAGGGAATCCAGTCCCTACCTTCTGCAGCATGCGCATAATCCTGTGGATTGGTATCCCTGGGGACCCGAAGCACTTGAAAGAGCGAAAAGAGAAGACAAGCCCATTCTCATCAGTATAGGCTATTCAGCCTGCCATTGGTGTCATGTAATGGAAAAGGAAAGTTTTGAAGATGAGGAAACGGCAGCTTTGATGAATGAACACTTCATCAATATCAAAATCGACCGGGAAGAAAGACCAGACCTGGACCATATTTATATGGACGCCGTTCAGGCCATTACAGGTAGTGGCGGTTGGCCTCTGAATGTTTTCCTAACACCCGAAACCAAGCCGTTTTATGGCGGTACTTATTTTCCGCCGGTTAAATCCTTTAACAGAGCATCCTGGAAAGAAGTGCTCGGCTCCATCATTCAATCATTCCTGGAGAGGAGGGCACAGATTAATGAGCAGGCCGAAAAACTGACCAGCCACCTGGAGCAGACCAATTCTTTCGGCCAGGAATTCCCTGAAGGGATCCGGCCTGATGAGGAATCTTTTTCCAGACATCATTTAGATTTGATATTTGATAATATCATTCAAACAGCCGATACAGAATGGGGTGGATTTGGCCGGGCACCTAAATTTCCTCAAACCCAAACCATACAATGGCTCTTGAGGTATAATCATTTTACAGGCAGAACGGAAGCATTGGAACAGGCCTTGCTCAGTCTTGACAAGATGATTTATGGTGGTATTTATGACCAGCTTGGAGGCGGATTTGCAAGATATTCCACTGACAAGGAATGGCTGGTTCCTCATTTTGAAAAAATGCTTTATGACAACGCTCTCCTTGTGATTGTTCTAAGTGAAGCATATCAGATTACCAAAAGGCAATTGTATGCGGAAGCCATTCGGGAGACTATGGGATTTGTGAGGAGGGAATTAATGGATTCAAATGGAGGCTTTTATTCGGCTTTAGATGCTGATAGTGAAGGAGTAGAAGGGAAATTTTATGTATGGAGCAGGAATGAGATCGGCAATATATTGAAAGAGGATGCCGATTTGTTTTGCAGATTTTATGATGTTACGGATATGGGAAATTGGGAGCATACTAATATCCTGCGCGTCTTGGTGCCCCTGGAAGAATTTGCAGCGACAAACAGGATGGATCCTTCGGTTCTGGAAGCAAAGCTGGGAGTATGTCGTGGGCTGCTCCTGGCCGAAAGGAAAAAGAGGATTCGGCCATTGTTAGACGACAAGGTATTGCTTGGATGGAATGCTTTGATGAATATAGCCAGCAGCAAGGCTTATGCGGCCTTGGGTGATGAGCAGTTCAGGAACCTGGCAAAGACCAATATGGAATTCATATTGAAATGCATGAATATAGCGGGAGACGGTGGGTTTTTCCATAGTTTCAAGGAAGGGCGTGCAAAGTTTCCGGCTTTCCTTGATGATTATGCCTACCTGGTACAAGCCCTGATTCATTTACAGGAGATCACAGGCGATCAGGATTACTTGCTGCGAGCAAAGGCTATAGTGGAATATGTGCAGGAACAATTTTCCGAGGCAGGCACAGGTTTCTTTTTTTACACAGGGAGCAACCAGAAGGATGTAATTGTGCGTAAAAAGGAAGTGTATGATGGGGCCACGCCTTCGGGTAACGCAATAATGGCCTGGAATTTGCAATATTTGTCTTCCGTTTTTGACATAAGAGAATGGAGGAAGCAGTGCTGGCAGATGACCGATTCTTTGACTCAGATGATAATTAAATATCCCGGTTCATTTGCGCAGTGGGCAATGGTACTCATGGATCGGGTTTGGGGAAGCAGGGAATTGGTGATTATTGGAGATCGGTATATGGCTTTGCTTGATGAAATTCTTCGGTATTATATTCCGCAAAAGGTTCTGCAATCTTACCCCTTTGACAATGAGGATTTCCCCTTACTAACTCAGCGCTTTACTCATGGAAAGAGTTACCTGTATTGGTGCCGGGATTATTCCTGTCTGACCCCTGTGGAAAATGTTCCAGATTTGTTACAACTCATTGACCAGGAATTGGAAACTTAAAAAAAGACGAGCACAATAACTTATGGGGCATATCGTTTATATTATGCTTGGAGAAGTGATTTCAGGTCGCTAAAAAATCATTAATATTAAATAGGCCGTAAAGATCAAATTAATAATTCATCTATATTTGTCCAAATACCCTTTAACTATTTGTATGAAAATGAAAAGCCTACTACTCAACCTGGTTTTGCTTGCAATGCTGTCGCTGGTATTTGCAAGTTGCGGCAAGCTGGGAAAATCTTCCAAAGGCTTGCCAAACGATGGTCAACTGCATGGAGTAGCACCTGGAGGAAAATACGCCCTGCCTAAGCCGCCAGGGATGATATACATTCCTCAGGGAACCTTCCATATGGGGCCGAGTGATGAAGACATCAACTATGCCTTTACGGCCCGTAACAAACAGGTTTCCATTAATGGTTTCTGGATGGATGCTACGGAAATCACCAATAATGAGTACCGCCAATTCACCAATTGGGTTCGCGATTCCATTGCAGGTGAAAAGCTGGGATATAAATCAAAGGATGGCAATACTCTCGACTGGAAAAAGATCCAAACCATCAAATGGGGCGATCCCAAAACAGTGGAACAATTGGATGCGATGATTGTTTCTCCCGACAACAGGATCTTTGGCAAGAAGGAAATAGACGCCACCAAATTGATCTATCATTCTGAAACATTCGATTACAAGGAAGCTGCCAAGAGAGAAAATGCCAATAAAATCCGTTCTCAGTTTATCACACCCAAGAATGTACCTGTTTATCCTGACACGCTGGTTTGGATAAGAGATTTTTCATACTCTTATAATGAACCAATGTCTAAAAGATATTATTCACATCCCGCATTTGGTAACTATCCTGTTGTAGGTGTGAACTGGAAACAAGCCGTTGCTTTCTGTGAATGGAGAACGAAATATTTGAATTCATTTCTGGAGTCGAAGAAGAGGCCCCAGGAATCTGATTTCCGTTTACCCACGGAAGCCGAATGGGAATATGCCGCTCGTGGTGGTCGTTCTCAGGCTCCTTATCCCTGGGGCGGTTATTACCTGAGGAACAGAAAAGGCTGCCTTTTGGCAAACTTTAAGCCGGGCCGTGGCAATTACCCTGAAGACGGTGGTTTCTACACTGTGCGCGCCGATGCTTACTGGCCTAATGATTTCGGTCTGTACAATATGGCGGGTAATGTGGCTGAATGGACTTCTTCTCTCTATTATGAAGGAGCTTACAATTTCCAGCACGATATGAATCCTGATATCCGTTGGAATGCGAAAGACAGTGACCCTCCCCGTATGAAGCGCAAGGTTATTCGTGGTGGAAGTTGGAAAGATGTAGGTTATTACCTGCAAACGAGCACCCGCAGCTACGAATATCAGGATACTGCAAAATCGTATATAGGTTTCCGTTGTGTGATAGATCTTCCGCCGATGTCCGGGAAACGGAAATAAGGCTAGGCGCCCGATCTTTTTACAAAAAATATTATCCATAACTAACCATGCTTTGTGAAGTGTTGAAGCTTGACAAAGCATGGTATTACCCTCTGAAATCAAAATAAAAACCCTATTTAAAAAACTTCAAAAATTCTCAATTTTATGGCAGGCACAAGTAAATCCACCGAAAGACTTGTTAACATTATTGTATGTACAGGTGCAGCAGTAGTGATCTTCGGCGCATGGGCCAAGATCTTACACAAATCCTTTGCTGACGTGATGCTCACCGTGGGTCTGTTGACCGAAGCGGCGATCTTTCTCGTATATGCATTCTTACCTCCTCCCGGCCAGGAAATGAAACAACTGGCAGAAGCATTACCCAAACTGGGAACCAGTGGCAATCCCGCGCTGGCATCCATGGATAAAATGCTCCAGGAAGCAGAAATCAATCCGGCGAACCTGAAGCGTTTGAGCGACAACTTTAATCGTTTAGGCAATACCGTTGAAAAGATCTCTGATATTGGTGATGTAACCGCTATTACAGGCGAATACACTGCCAAAACAAAAGAGGCAACGCACGCTCTGGGGCAAATGAAAGAAGCCTATTTGAGCGCTGCCGGTACCGCCAAAACTTTTAACGAAGCCACTCAAAGTACGCAGCAATTTCATCAGCAGGTTCAGACCCTCACGAAGAATCTGTCTTCATTAAACACCATTTACGAATTAGAATTACAGGACACGAACAATCACCTGAAAGCCATGAACAATTTCTACGGCAACCTGGTGCAGGCTTCACAAAGCATGCAGGGAAGCGTGGAAGATGCTAAGAAAACTCAGGAACAAATAGGCTTACTGGCCCGTAACCTGAGCAATCTTAACAATGTTTATGGTAACATGCTCGCAGCAATGCAGGGCAGATAACCGATTCTATTAAGGTGGATTATTTAGTTGCCCGATATAGAAAAACCCTAATTCGTAAATCTTAAATCCAAACAAGTCATGTCTCTACCTAAAGAGCCAAGGCAGAAGATGATCAACATGATGTACCTGGTGTTAACCGCACTGCTGGCACTGAATGTATCTGTAGAAATCATCAATGCTTTCAAGACTGTTAATAACAGCTTGAACATGTCAAATAGCACACTCACTGCCGCCTCAGGAAAAGTCTATGAGGCCCTGGAAGCCAGTGTGGAAGATCCTAAAACAAAAGATAAGGCAGAAAAATGGAAGCCCCTGGCCGATAAAGTAAAGATATTGTCTGACGATATCAATACCTATATGGAAGGCCTGAAAAACGAAATGAAAAAAGGCTCAGGTTATAGTCGTGAAAGACATGATACAACAGGCTGGGAACAGAATCTGGAAGCAGCTACCAGGCTCATGGATACTAAGGGTGAAGGAGAAAAATTACGCGCGAGACTGGAAAAATACAAGAAAGACATCCTCAACATTGACCCTGATATTGCCAAAGAGTTTGCAAACAGTATTCCCATCTCCACGGAAATTCCCAAGTCTGAGGCCGGCAATACCAACCAGGACTGGACCCAGGCTTATTTCCACATGACTCCAACTATTGCCGCTCTCACCATTGTGAGCAAATTTCAGAACGACGTGAAGAACACGGAAAACAAAGTGTCTTCTTTCTGCCTGAAACAAATAGGCGCGGTCAAGATCAATTACGATAAGTTCGTACCTCTGATCGGTACGAATTCCACTTATCTTATGCCAGGTGAAAACATAGAAATTACCGCCGGTTTAGGTGCATTTAACTCGGGAGTGAAGCCGGTCGTAAGCATCAACGGACAAAATGTACCGGTAAGTGAATCTGGTGTTGGCGAATTGAAGGCTCCAGCCGGAGCATCAGGACAACATAATATCAATGTTGATATTAAATATGTGGATCCCTCAACCGGGGAAATGAAAACAACTTCCAAAACCATCAGTTATGTGGTTGGTCAGGCATCAGGTGTGTCTGTATCTCCCGATAAGATGCTGGTATTGTATGTTGGTGTGGATAACCCATTAACCATCACTGCCGGTGCCGGTAGCGAAAAAGTAAATGCGGGAATCAGCAATGGTTCAATATCCAAAATCAGGGGAAGCAGCTATTCTGCCAAGCCTTCTTCACCCGGGGAAGCAACCGTGAATGTATTGGTAGAAGGTAAGATGGCGGGTAGGGTTACCTTCCGCGTAAAATACCTGCCTCCTCCTAGTGCAATGGTGGGTACGCTGGAAGGCGGACAGGTTTCCACAGCCCAGTTCAAAGCCATGGGTGGCGTGAGAGCCGTACTGCAAAATTCGGAATTTGACGCGCAATATGAATTATTGAGCTATACAATTGCCGACCTGAGCAACCCTGATTACAATCCCATTCCTAACAATGGA
>CALFNL010000123.1 GCA_937902875.1 uncultured Bacteroidota bacterium
GGCGGAAATAATCAAGCACGCCTGCATTAAAGACTCGGTGATGTTTGGATTATTGGAGAAAACCAATCTCGAAAGCATTAGAAAGAACAAGAATCTGCTGCCTGCACTCGTGGAAAGAAATGCAAAAATCAAGATCAAAATTGTACAAAATGATGAATTTGAAAAAGGAGAAAGGAAACTGCTCAACTTTGGCCATACACTGGGGCATGCTATCGAAAATCAATATGACCTTTCGCATGGCCAGGCGGTTGCCATTGGAATGACTTATGCCTGCGCCCTCTCCGGAGAATTCTTAAAATTCAGGGAATCAGACAGGGTAGTGAATCTTTTGCAGCAATATGAACTTCCCACCTATGCTAAATTCGACGGAGCAAAAGTATTTGAAGTGATGAAGATGGATAAGAAGCGTCAGAAAAAAGAAATAGATTTCATATTACTGGAAAAAATCGGGAGAGGCGTAATCTCTTCGATTCCATTGCGTGTTTTAGAAAAAATAATTACGGCTAATTCTCAAAAATGATGCCCGTTCAGGGCAAGCCAAGAATATGATAGTGACCATGCAGCCATCGAAGCTAACCGGAATTATTCAGGCGCCTGCCTCCAAGAGTTCAATGCAGAGGGCCTGCGCGGCGGCTTTGCTTGCCGGAGGGGAAACCATTATAAGGAATCCCGGGCATAGCAATGACGACAAGGCATCTTTGAGCGTGATCAGCGCCCTCGGGGCCAGCGTGGAGCCATTGCCTGACGGATCACTCAAGATTATCAGCAATGGCATTGACCCTTTTGCCACAAAAGTGAACTGCGGTGAAAGCGGTCTCGGCATCAGGATGCTTACGCCGCTGATTGCCTTGAGTGACCGTGAAATCAGGATTGAAGGCGAGGGTAGTTTATTAAACCGGCCCATGGATTTTTTTGACGAAGTATTCCCGCAATTAGGCATAACCGTTAGATCTAATGCAGGAAAACTTCCACTGATCGTGAGGGGGCCCTTGCAGCCCCGGGATATCGAAATTGACGGATCCCTAAGCTCGCAATTCCTCACCGGATTGCTGATGGCCTATGCGGCCGCTGGCGCTTCGGGAGTTTCCATCAGGGTCCGGAACCTGAAAAGTCGTCCCTATATCGATCTTACCCTGCGGGTGATGGAGGAATTTGGCCTGCCTGTTCCGGAGAACAGGGATTACCGGGAATTTTTCTTTCCTTCCACAATTAAACGACCGTGGGCCAGATCCAGAACTTACAATGTGGAAGGCGATTGGAGTGGCGCTTCCTTTCTCCTGGTGGCCGGAGCCATTGCCGGGCCATTGGTGGTGAAGGGGCTCGATCCGTTATCGGCACAGGCAGACAGAGCCATACTACATGCATTGGAGAGCGCGAATGCCGGCTTCTCCGTAAATTCGGATCAAATTGAAATCCAACCCACAGACCTGAAGGGATTTCATTTTGATGCCACCGACTGCCCTGATCTTTTTCCTCCACTGGTAGCGCTTGCCGCATCCTGCCATGGAACCACTACCCTTAAAGGAGCAGGCAGACTGGCGCATAAGGAAAGTGACCGTGCCATCACCCTGCAGTCTGAATTTGCCAAAATGGGAGTGGACATAGAACTGCAGGGAGATATCATGCGGGTGCATGGAGGGGGAAGGATAAAAGCTGCCACCGTACAGTCCCGGCATGACCACAGGATCGCCATGGCTTGCGCGATTGCTTCGCTTGGCGCAGATGGACCCATGGCCATAGAAAATGCGGAAGCCGTGGACAAATCCTATCCCGATTTCTTTGATGACATGCAGTGGCTGGGCGCGAAATTGAAAATCATGCAATTGTCTGAATGATATTGCAGATTGGAAATAGCGTTTGGTCTTAACTGTTATAACTGAAGTATATTTGTTTATGAATAGTTTGGGTAGAATATTCCGGGTTGGTATTTTTGGCGAATCGCATGGCGAATCTGCCGGGATTGTCATTGATGGTTGTCCGGCTGGATTGCCCCTCGCGGTGGAAGATTTCCTGCCCGACCTGGAGCGGAGAAAGGGGGGCACTCAAAAAGGTACAACGCCCCGCCAGGAAGAGGATAAACCGGTTTTTAAGAGCGGCATTTTCAATGGAAAAACAACAGGAGCGCCTATTGCCATTTTTTTTGAAAATAAGAATACAAGATCGGGGGACTATGAAAAACAGAAGTCGGTACCCAGGCCTGGTCATGCCGATTTTGTTGCCCATCATAAATTCGGGGGCTTTGAAGACTACCGGGGCGGCGGCCACTTCAGTGGGAGGCTTACAGTAGCAATTGTCGCGGCCGGCGTGATTGCCCGAAAACTCCTGCACCAAGCAACAGACCCCGCCATTGAAGTGAAAGCTGCCATCCTGGAAATTGGAGGCGAATCTAATCTGGAGGCCGGCCTCCAAAAAGCGATCGAGGCAAAAGACAGTATTGGAGGCGTCGTGGAATGCAGGGTCAATAATTTGCCGATTGGACTGGGAGAACCCTTTTTCGATTCCGTGGAGTCTGTTATTAGTCATGCTGTTCTTTCCATACCTGCCATTAGGGCCATTGAATTCGGAACGGGCTTTGCGGCAGCCAGGATGTTTGGAAGTGAGCACAATGATTCCATCGATAATATGAATGGCCATACAAGAACAAATCACGCCGGTGGAGTGGTTGGAGGCATCACCAATGGAAATGATCTGGTATTTCGCATAGCAGTAAAGCCTACTTCATCTACGCCAAAGGAACAGCAAACTCTGAATTGGCACACCGGAGCCATTGAAAATTTTTCGGTGAAAGGCCGCCATGATTTGTGCATCGCGCTGCGGGTGCCAGTAGTTTTGGAAGCCATGACCGCCATAGTTCTGGCTGATTTTATGCTGCTGGAACAACGTATCAGTAGAATATTACATTGAATTCTTAAAAAAACCTCATGCCTATTATCTATCATATAACCACCAAACCAGAATGGGAATCCGCCAGGAAAAAAGGATATTATGAATCAGCCGCACTCAGGGAAGAGGGCTTCATTCATTGTTGCGAAGAGCGTCAGATAGAAGACGTGATCCGTCGCTATTTTATGGATAAGACCAATCTTATGAAACTGGTGATAGACAGCGGCAAACTGACCAGCCAGTTGATCTACGATTGGTCGCCTTCCATTGAAGACACCTTTCCGCATGTGTACGGCCCCATAAATCTGGATGCCGTGATTTCTGTTGAAGACATTCCGCGCTGAAATTCAAGTATCAAATTTCATATCCTCACCATGCACCATCATATTGTAAATGCTTCCATACAAATTGTTCCCATAGTCCAGGACAAACATCCTTATGCCTGGGTAGACGATGCCATTTCCGTTATTCAGCAATCCGGTATCCAATTTCAGGTGGGCCCCTTTGCTACGGTACTCGAAGGAACCTATGCGGAAGTGATGAAGGTGATCAATGATATCAACGAATTCCTGTATGCAAAAGGATGCGCGGAATGGATTAGCAACCTGCAAATCCAAATTCGGGCCAAAGGAGACATTACGGGATTGGAAAAGACAATCAAATTCAATTTATGAACAGCCCGCAGGTGCGCGACAACAATTGCCAGCAAATCAGATTGCTCCTCATTCCTCTCAAAAAATAAAAAACAGGCCTCCTGGGGAGACCTGCAACTCTTAAAAACCGAAGAACAGATTAAAGCCCCTGCAATTTCTTAAAAACAGAAACGCTTCCTCTCGGTGTAATTTTCAATATTACACTCGTATGATTATTATCTTCAACCAGCACAAAATAATTGTCATTTCCTTCAAAACCGCTATCCATAAGGTCAGTGTAAGAAGGCAGATAATAGTCTTCATTGGCTTGGAATTCCAGCATCTCTTTGATGGAATCAGGCCCATACTTTTTTTCAATTTTTTCCCGAGCCTTAGCGGGCAAGTTAGACAAGTCTATTTTGGAAGTGATGCCAATGAAGTCGCCATCTTTTGAAAAATAGGCATTCACAGGTTTTCCATTCCTTGTGAAACTGGCCTTGTCAAAATTTGGTGTGGCTTCCCAGTTTACATTCGGCACAAAACCAAAATTGTCTTTGAATGATCGTAGCGAAAAAAAGGTGACTTTACTTGCCTTGCTTCCGCCTTCCGATGCGAGGCCGGCATTTGCCACTAGCAAAACGATGGCCACTGATAATACTAACTTTTTCATAGTCTTCCTTTTATGGTTATGAATAAATGAATCAACCTAACGACGGGATTGCATAAAAGAAGTTTAATGGCCTCTTGTTAAGCGAAAGTTATCGGTAACTGATAAAATTATTCGAACTGGCAGGCAGGAAATCTCCTGCCTTTGCATCAAATGCAAATGATATGGCAATAAGAATTCATTAACAATCTGTCAAGAAGGTACGTACAGGCAAGGAAAATAGTCCAGGTAAATTTTGTATTCTAGATCTTGAGTCTGAGCCGCCATTTTTCCAGCAGCCCTCCCAATGCGATCACAATCATGGCAAATAAAAATGATTTAATCAGTCCCACCCCGCCCGTCAACAAGAATGCAGGCAGGCTTATTTTTGCCAGGGTCACCAAAGCATAGATGATATATGGTAGGAGATAGCAGGTGAGTGTGCTGGTGCCAGCGGGTTTTATAAGCGCAAACCAATTCTTCCTGCCTTTGATATCAACCAAAATAATGAGTATGACAAAACAAACGATACTGATGCCCGTGCAGATAGCGGTCCATGATGGCGTGGCCTTTATTTTTGAGATGCCGCCCAAGGGTCGGGTTGCGAATCCAAATAAAACCATGAATATGGCCAGGAGGCTGAGCACAATCCAACCCAATTTCTCCTTGCCCTGCAACGAAAGCCGCCTGTAAATGACGGCGACCACTACTCCAGCCATGGTTAGAGCAGGCGAAGATCCTCCCGTTACGATCCACAAATAGGGTTTAACAGGATCCAGGGCATTGAGCCAGCCGGCATGATTGGCCACATTAAATCCGAAAAAGAAGATCAACGCGGCAACCAATACGCCCAAGCGCCCATTTCCAATCAGATAAATCCCTGCCACTAATAGGTAAGACCAACCGATAATACCAAGGATACCCCACCAATAGGGTCTCATCCAAATAATAGTATCTCCTTCCCCTCCCTTGTACAAAATGGCCAAGGCTGTTAAAAGAGCGATTCCGATCCCCTGCCAGGTGAATCTCCTTTGTTTCGACACCGTTGTGGGGTAATCTAGCCATACCATGAAGAAGCCTACTGTAATCAATATCTGGTAAACGGGTCTGGAGAGCAGGGCCACATGATTGTAATGTTCCAGGTTCACATGGAACACGCCCATCACCAATAAAGCCAGGGTGCGTAGAAGAATATGCACCGCGGTATTGGATTTGGATTCTCCCTTCGCTTTGCGCGCCTGGATGGCAAAGGGAATAGATAAACCAAAAATAAATAGAAAGGCAGGAAATACAGTGTCGGCAAGGCCCATACCATCGTCATTGGCGCCCGTGTGTTCCAGCCATCCGGGAATGCCATTCAGCGACCAGAGGTCATTTACGAAGATCATGAGCAGCATGGTAATAGCGCGAAATACATCTATGGAACCCATGCGGCGTGGCGCTGTAGTCATATTGGCAGTCTTAATTGGTTTTGGTTGATCATACTTCAGTAGAACGGATACTATCTTATATTTCCGATTACGGAATACATATAAGTAAAACTATTCCAGGGGGTATGGCCATCTTTACTGGTATTATTCTTTCCATAGTATCCATCCATGAATCTGCTCGCACCCGTCCATACCGTTTGAACAATACCCTGGAAACGATCTTTCATTTCAGATGAAGACTGGTTTCTGAAATTGACCATGTCGTGCAACTGGGTGGCGGAGAGACTCGGATTTCTCCAGGGGCAGGTCACCACACGGAATCCCTTCATCGCGAAATATACAGCGGTTAAATCAGCGCGTTCATAATGCCAATCGCAGATCAATACGTCTTTTGGGATCATGTCAATGGCCCGGTATGTGTTGTTATAACTTGCTTCCCAGATGCCCAGACCCGTGGATTTGCCATCAATCAAACGGTCTCCCCATATCCAGAGTTCACGATTCCTGAGTGCCAGGTGGTTCCGAATAGCCGTCACTTCGCCCGCAAATAATTCTGCCTTATCCCTTCCCGAACAACGGGGGCATTTGTCATCTCCAAGAATAAATACTTCGTCCATCCCGGCATGAAATGCATCCGTTTCCAATACATCGCAAATCTCATCTATGAGATCAAAAATGATTTTGTGCAGGCCGGGATAAAGTGGGCAATAACTCTTGCAATAAAGATTGTCGGCATTCGGCCAAACATATTTTGCGGGCATGATGATATGAGGAGTCTCATCAAATTCAGGATAGACCCTAAGTAACCTGTTCGGATGATTTGCCCAGGATTGGTGACCAAGTAAATTGATTTGGGGAATAATTCGAATATGATTTGCCTTGCATACCTGCACAATCTTCTTCATGTCTTCTTTTGACAAGGCAATGCTATCCCTCAATTCCGGATGGCTTTCGTATTGGTAATTATAATCTATCAGGAGCACCAGGGTATTCACTTTGCATGGCGCCAGCTCATTGTTGATGAATTGCACAAATGAATCCACTGAAGCGGGCCTTGGTGACCCAATGCAGAATCCCCTCACGGGTAGCAGGCTGTCAATTTTGGTCTGTGTCTGCCCCGGCTGTGAGAATGAAAATAAAATGATAACAGCCAGGACAACCTTATGTATTTTCATGAGCAGTGCTTTGTTTTGAGTGTGTTACTAAGATACAGGATAATTCTTATCAATTAAACAGTCTGTCTGCACCAATCCTGGAAAGGTTAGAATCTAATTTCAATGAATATGCTGCAATTGGATAATTTTGATGTCTATAAAAACAGGGAATATGAACACATCCAGACTTTCAGGTAAGCATAGAGGCAATTATTGGCACCGGCGGAAATTTGTGAATACTCTTATCGTTGCCGGT
>CALFNL010000124.1 GCA_937902875.1 uncultured Bacteroidota bacterium
TAAGACTTCCAAACCCATCGCCGTGAATGCAAACAACTGGAAGGAAGAGCCCTGGGGCAAAGGATGGATGTGGGATGATTATAACGAAGGCTATATGGCCGAACGGAGTCCTTTTCCCATCTATGGCAACCTGATCAAATGGATTGAGGTTCGGGATTCAAGCAGCATATCGGCATTGGCAAACAGAGAAGCATTCGTGTACTCAGAACCAGATATAAACTGGAAAGTCAATTTTGTGAATGATGATTCAAATCATGTTTTTTCGGTAAAAAGGGCCATGGCGGAAAATCAATTTACCATCCGGCAGGGCCGGGAGGCCAACGCCAGGGTGTCAGTTCCATTCCTTACACAAGGAATGCAGTCTGCGTTGGAATTATTGCCGGATACTCTTGGAAAAGGTCTGTTTATATCCAATTCAAAACATGATTATCAATCCATCATTCATTCACAGCCGGCTGATTCATTGTTCAGGATAATGATGTACCGAAGTGATAATTTTTTTGCAGAGCAGATTTTACTCATGGTCGCGAATGAAAAGTTAAATCTAATGAATGATGCCAGAATTATCGAAGATCTGTTGCATAATGACATGAAGGATTTTCCAAATCCACCAAATTGGGTTGATGGCAGTGGATTGAGCCGTTATAACCTTTTTACTCCCCGTGATCTTGTATGGTTATTGGATAAAATGCAATCTGAATTTGGTATGGACCAACTCAGGACTCTGTTTCCACGGGTTCCAATGGAAGCCTCCGGAGATCGCGCCGGGGATAGCAGCCTGGTTTATGCCAAGAGCGGATCCATGTCGGGGGTCCTTTGTCTCAGTGGATTTTTATACACCCGCAAACAGCATCGGTTGATTTTTTCCCTAATGATTAATAACCACCAGGGATCCCCCCGGTCTATCAGGAAGAAAATGGAGCAGTTCCTCACCCAGATTGGCGACCTGTACTAGTTGGTTACCAATAATCAATCAAATGGCATTTTCCTTTAAAAAGCCTGAATCCTGCCTTTTAGTCCCCGATTTCTCCCAACCTTTCATGCCGGCAAAGCGTAAATTCAATGTGTTATGCAAAGCAGGGTGGATTTGAAAGGGAATTGGCCGGGCCTTTGATTAACCTGAATTATGAAATCATGAACAAGAGATGGTTTTAGGCATTGAAGAGTTCCGGGTGGTGGTGATTTTAACACGCCAGGAATCAGGATATTTTAATAGCAATCAGGCCAGACAATAATAACTTTAGCATGCCCGTTCACAGCTAATCCGGGGGATACCGGGTTGTAAATGTAAAAACAAAAGAAGGTTGAGTAGTACCCCTGCTGATATGGACCTCATTAGTGGGTGCATAAACAATGATCGCAAGGCACAGGAGTTGCTTTACAAGCATTTTTATGGGCCCATGGCTTCTATTTGCCTGCGCTATACCCGCAATGAATACGATGCAGTGGAGGTATTGAACAATGGTTTTTTGAAAGTATTTAAGAATATTCAGCAATACGATGGGACCAAAGCTAGCTTGTATACATGGATCAGAACGATCATGGTTAATTCTGCCATTGACTTCATCAGGCAACGTGACAGGCAGAAACGCAATATGGAAATAAGCGTTGTTGCCGAACCACATATCGACAGCGAAGTAATACAGAAACTGAACGCAGAAGAATTGTTAAAGCTGGTACGTAAGCTCCCACCCGCAACGCAGGCCGTATTCAACCTATATGTAATAGAAGGCTATAATCACAAAGAAATAGGAACAGTGATGGGCATAAGTGAAGGAACCAGTAAATGGCACCTTAGTGAAGCCCGCAAACAATTACAGAAATTATTGCAAACCCTATACGTAGTGAGATGAACCAGAGACTACCATATGAGCAATTGATTGCAGAAAAAATGCAACACTTGCCCCTACCCGACCAGGATGAGTCGTGGCGGGAGATGAAATCGCTGCTCGACAGTGAAATACCTGCTCCACCGGGTGGAGGAAGGAATGGTTTCCGCCCCGGCAAGTCATGGTGGATCGGCGCGGTTGTGATCGTTCTGCTGGGTGGCGCTATTGTGAGCACCAGATTTGCCGGTAAACAGGAAGGAGGGCAAGCATCCGGCCTGGCTTCAAATGTTCCGGCAAAAACCGAAGCAGTTCAATCTGGAAATAATACAAATGATGATCAAAAATCAAATCAATCCAATGATAAAATTTCTACGCCTGAATTAAGTACAGAAAATTCCGCAACTAAGAAGGATCATGGTAAACAGATTGCAGTAGCAGTAAAAGATAACACAAGCAATGCTGCCAATAATGATGAGCCTTCGCACAGGAATTTGCCTGCAGCAGGCGGCGGCGCTTCCGGTGCTAAAAATGCTGATTTGCCTGGCGGGAAATCGGGTATCGGCAATGAAAAAAATTCCGGTTCTCAATTTTCAAATAGCGGGGAATCTGCATCTTCAATTGCAAAACCTGTTCAAGAAAATATTGATCCATACGAGTCGGCAAAGAATTCCCGCAGCCATGGAAAAGGAACTATTGATTCAAAGAATAACGCAAGCGGAAATAAGGGAGTTTCACCAGCAGAGAGGCTGAATGACAATCGCACGGGTTCCGGCAAATTGAATGGCGTCTCTTCTGCAAGCAAGAGTATTGAAAATAATGCATCGAAGCGGGCAGATGCTTCCGGCATTTCCTCCAGGCCAAATAATAACAATGGGCCTGCAGCATCCGCGAAATTGAATAAAGGCCAACATGTTCAGCAAAGTAATCCTGACGCGAGATATGGTGAGCATCCTGCAGGCGATAAAAATGGCAGGAAACCTTTGTCTTCTCCCGGAAAGGACCAGCATGGCACCTATGGGTCTCAATATGCAGAAATAGATTACAGCCGATATGAATATGCAATCAATTTGGTTGAAACTTCTTTTAACCAGAATCAGCTGAAGTATACAGGCCGCAGGGATTGGATGCAATGGGGTAAGGATGATTCTGAAAACAGCAGAAAGATTTTGGCAGACGATCTGCCTTCTGCACCATATGGATTAGCTAACACTAATCCAAACGGATTGGATCAAAAACAGGTTGCGAAGCAAATGCACAGGGAAGAGCGAAAGGCCAGGAGGGCCGAAGCCGTAGCTAACAGGAAACCATTTTTTGGAGAGAAAACAGACAGGTGGTTTGCTGCAGGACTGGCACCCTACCAGAATTTCGCCGTGGCTTCCCAGCAGAGCTATAATTATAATTCTTCGGCTAACAAGGGTACTGCATTGGATTATTTGCCCGCGCCATACCTGCAATTTCATCTGACCGACAGGGTATATGTGCTGGGTGAATTCCAGTTCAATTCACCGCAGGCTACGTCGTCACTTCTATTATCAAATAAGGAGGTAACTCCTGCAGGTAGCCAAAGCAGTTATATACAAAATATTTATCTGCGCAAGCTGTATTATTTCAACATGCCATTCAGCTTTTATTATAGTCCTGTTAAGAATATCTACTTTGGCAGTGGATTGCAGTTTTCTTCCCTCAATAGCGGCATCGCCTACCTCGAACAAAAAAATGCCAATAACCAGTTGCTTTATTCAGAAACCTTCAAGATCAAGGAAGATTCTTTGGCAGCAAAACTGGGTGGTTCCGAATGGCGCTACCTGTTTGATGCAAATTATTATTGGAAGAGGTTTATGTTCGGATTCAGGTACAATCAGGCATTGGGAGACTATATTGACTTGAAGGTAAATAATGTACTACCACCAAGTAGGGCGAGGAATCAGGCGTTCCAGTTTTATTTCCGTTATAATATCATCGTCAGCGGAAGAAAGGGGTCACAGTATGATCCTCTGAAGTATTGAACAGGCCGGTGTTGGAACTGAGTGGCTGCAGGAACATGCATCATTGCGCTCATTGCATTCGGCAGTTCTGAATTCTGCGATTCATAGTATGGTGCAAATGAGTCGCCGTCTCCACATTTATTTCCCAAATATTTTTGCGAGGTATTCGGTCTTAAATTCTATATAAGTGGGCTGGCCGGAAGGGCTGATATTAGGTTGAAGGCATGCAAATAATTCCCGAAGCAGTCTTTTCATTTCCGTCGGCGCCAGGTTCTTTCCTGTCTTGATTGCCTGCTGCCACGCCAGGCTGCGCAACAGTTTTTCCCTTTTCGAAAATTTCATTTCGCTGGTAAAATGTTTATACTGTTCCAGCATTTGTTCGATAGCCAGTTTTTCGTTACCCGTTTCCACATCCGCCGGAGTACCCTGGATCACAAAACTGTTTTTGCCAAAGGTTTCCACCTGGTAGCCAAGCTGGTGCAGTTCGGGCAATAATTCTTCCAGCAGAACCGAGTCGGAAGGAGCGAGCTCCAAACTGGTGGGGAACAGGCTTTTTTGAGTGACCATGGGTTTGCCCCGGGAGGCCGACTCAAATTTTTCATAGAGCACTCTTTCATGCGCCAATTGTTGATGAATCACAATGAAGCCTGCATTGGTGGCAGCAATGATGAATTGATTGTGGATCTGCAGAGGTTCAAGGTCTTCAATCAGGCTTAACCGTTGTGCCGGTTTAATCATCAACCCTTCCCGGGCAGTTTCGGGGTCCTCTTCCGGTGAATTCTTGTTCTTCAGTTCCTGGTCTCCGGTTTTTTCATAGAAATCTCTCCAATTTTTCAATTCGCTCTTATTTTCGATTATATGAGCCTGGTTCTTCTGGCTGAAGGTATGGTAGAGCGACGATCCGGCTGCCGAGGCCCTTTTTTCTTCGGTAAATGGTTTAGATACAGCATCAAGTTGCTGGATGGAGGGATCGAGGTCAAAATCCAGGGTAGGAGTGATGCTGAATTGCGCAAGAGCATGCTTGACCGCTGCCTGTACAAATGCATAGACAATCTTTTCATCTTCGAATTTGATCTCTTGCTTTGTTGGATGAACATTGATGTCTATTTGCGCGGGGTCCAGGTCAATGAAAAGCACATAAAACGGAAAGCTGTCGGAGGGGATCATCTCCTGGTAGGCTCCCACAACAGCATGATTCAGGTAAGCGCTCCTTATGAAGCGATTATTCACGAAGAAATATTGATCGCCCCTGGTTCTCTTGGCTGCTTCGGGTTTGCCGATGAATCCATAAATATTGAGATAATCCGTGTTTTCCAACACGCTTACCAATTTTGAATTGTAAGTGACACCGAGCAATTGCACGATGCGTTGTTTCAAACTTCCTTTTTCCAAGTGAAAAAGCTCCTGCCCGTTTGCAGTGAGCGAGAAGAAAATATTAGGAAAAGCCATGCTCACCCGCAGAAATTCATCAATGATATGTCGCATTTCAGCGGCATTGCTTTTGAGGAAATTCCTTCTTGCTGGTACATTGAAGAATACATTCTTCATGGAGATATTGGTGCCTACCGGCGCGGCAACGGGTTCCTGCCTAAGCACCAGGCTGTTTTCAATTTCGATGCTTGTTCCCAACTGATCTTCTTCCCTCCTGGTTCTTAATTCAACCTGGGCTACGGCGGCAATTGAGGCAAGGGCCTCGCCCCTGAACCCCATGGTGCGGATGCGAAACAGGTCGTCAATGGTATTGATCTTGGAAGTGGCATGACGCTCAAAACTCATCCTGGCATCGGTTTCACTCATACCATTGCCATCGTCAATCACCTGGATCAACGACTTTCCCGCATCATTTACTATGAGTTTGATGGCAGTGGCGCCGGCATCCACTGCATTTTCAAGCAATTCCTTTACGGCGCTGGCCGGTCTCTGGATCACTTCGCCTGCCGCTATCTGGTTGGCGATATTTTCAGGTAATAACTGAATTCTGTCTGGCAATTCCTTCTTAATTTGTGAAGCAAAATTACAAGTAATAATCCGAAGCGATCAGAACCCATGCACAAGATATTATTCGCAGCTTTAATTGCCTGCTCATCAATTAACGCCACTGCACAGCGCACCAGCCTTTTGGCCGCAAATGAGTGGGTTGACAGCGTATTCCATACCTTGAATGATGATGAAAAAATCGCTCAGCTCATGATCGTGCGATTGTCTTCCATCAATCTCAAAACCCGAAAAGTTACGTTTTATGACTCCACCGTAGCTGAATTGATCAGGAAATATAATGTAGGCGGTATATGTTTGTTCCAGGGCGGACCGGTGACCCAGGTCAATTTCATCAATCATTTTCAATCCATCTCCAAAACTCCCCTGCTAATTTCCATTGATGCTGAAAATGGATTGGGAATGCGAATGCTCGACAGCGTTACCGCCTTGCCCAGGCAGATGATGATGGGCGCCGTTGACAACCCTCAACTGATATACTTCTATGGGCGCTGGGTAGGCGAACAATGCAGGCGTGCTGGCATACAGGTGAATTATGCGCCGGTGGTTGATATCAATAATAACCCGGATAATCCCGTAATTAATGATCGCTCATTTGGGGAAGATAAATACAGGGTGGCCGAGTTGGGCACCATGTATATGAAGGGCCTGCAAGACGCCGGTGTAATGGCATGTGCCAAACATTTCCCCGGGCATGGGGATGTGTCTGTGGATTCACATTACGACCTGCCTGTGATCAACAAGGATCGAGCGCAACTGGACTCCATGGAACTATATCCATTTCGCGAACTATTCAAAGCCGGCATTGACGGAGCCATGATGGCACATCTCTTTGTTCCGGCAATTGACAATTCCCCGAACAGGGCAACATCAATTTCCTATAATAATGTCACCAGATTATTGAAGCAGGATTTGGGTTTCAATGGACTCAGCTTTACGGATGCTCTTGAAATGAAAGGAGTAACCAAATATTTTCCTTCTGGAGAAGCTTCTCTTCAGTCCCTGATTGCAGGAAACGATATGCTTTGTTTGCCTGAGGATATTCCCGGAAGTATATTAAAGATCAAACGGGCCATCAAAACCGGAGATCTGAGTTGGGAAGCCATTGATGCGCACGTGAAAAAAGTCTTGTTTATCAAATATAAATATGGCTTGAATCACTGGCAGCCTATCCAAACCCGCAACCTTGCAAGGGATCTGAATTTCAAGACCGATGAGCTGAGGAATTTAATAGCAGCCAGCGCTATAACTGTATTGAATAACCAAGACAAGCTCATACCTCTGGTACCCATTACCGAACACGGCGGTTCCACCATAACAGCCACCACTCCCGGAGATCAGGAAATGCGTGTGGCCTATCTTGGAATTGGATTGAATAAAGACAATGTCTTCGCCAAACGAATGAGGTCTTATTACAATGCCGATGTTTATTACTTCAACTATGTGGAAGACCTGACAAGAGTTGCCACAACCGTGCAGACGCTGAAAACGAGATATGATTTGGTTGTAATCGGGCTACATGGCTATAACCGCTTTCCGGCTAAAAACTTCGGAATTAGCGCCCCGGCATTGGAACTTTTGCATCAGGTGCAGGAGCAAACTAAGGCCATAACTTTTGTGTTTGGAAATCCCTATGCGGTAAAAAATTTCTGCTCCGCAAAGAACCTGGTGGTTTGCTATGAAGATGATGGCATTACCCAGGATATTGCCGCGCAGGTATTGGCAGGTAAAATGGGTGCAGGGGGAAAACTATCTGTTACTGTTTGCCCTGAATTGCATTATGGGGCGGGAATCAAAACCTCTGCCCTGCAAACGGCAGATTCCGGGAATCGAAAACTCAAAGAGAGCTCCTTAACAGTGATTGACTCCATAGCCAATGATGCCATTCAGCAGCATGCCATACCGGGATGCTCTGTGCTGGTGGTCAAGGATGGTAAGATTGTGTATGATAAGTCATATGGATATTACAGCTATGACAGTACGGAAAAAGTAAATTTAGAAACCATCTACGACCTGGCTTCGGTTACCAAGATCTGTGCCACTACCATGTGCCTCATGAAACTCTATGACGAAGGCAGACTCGATCTGCATAAAAAACTGGGGGACTATCTTCCCTGGGTAAGAGGCACAGAAAAGGAGAACCTGGTAATAGATGATATTCTCTTACACCAGGCCGGCCTCAAAGCATGGATACCTTTTTACAGGGAAACCATCGACACGCTGACCGGCATCCCACTGCAGGGATTTTACAGTAAGACTAAGTCATCAATTTATGACATCAGGGTAGCCGACAGCATGTATATGCGTCACGATTGGAGGGATACCATGTACAAGAGGATATTGGAAAGTCCCATGACGGCGATAGGGAAATACATATACAGTGATAATGACTTCATATTTCTTGGAAAAGTAGTGGAGCAAATAACGGGGATGCCCCTTAATGACTATGTGCAGAAGGAATTTTATAATAAGCTGGGATTGGTAACGACCGGATTCAAACCACGGCATAGATTTTCTCTCAACAGGATCGCTCCAACGGAACAAGAAAAATATTTTCGGCTGCAAGTTCTGGATGGCGATGTGCATGACCCGGGCGCGGCTATGTTTGGCGGAGTTGCAGGGCACGCGGGACTGTTCAGCACGGGATATGACCTGGCCGTGCTGATGCAGATGGTGCTGGATGGAGGAAAGTACAATGGATATTATTTCTTTTCTCCGGAAACGATAAAATTATTCACTGCATATCATAGTGAAGTGAGCAGGCGAGGCTATGGATTCGACAAACCCGAAAAGGATAATGCCAAACGCAAGGATCCTTATCCCTGTTTGAGCGCTTCGCCGGAAACATTCGGACACACAGGATTTACAGGAACCTGCGTATGGGTGGACCCGAAATACAATTTAATTTTCGTGTTTCTCAGTAATCGGGTAAATCCGGAAGGAGGCCTGAATAACAAATTGTCTTCGATGAATGTCAGGACTAATATTCAGGAAGCCATCTACCATGCATTGATCAGGCAATGAAGCAGATGAGGCTGGTTAAGAATGAAAATTTTATAGAGGGAAACTCAGGCGATCTATTCACTTCGGTCCAATTGCATTAAAAGCGTTTTAATTGCATTATACCTGGTCCAGGGAATAAAATGATTTGCACCTTCGAGTATATGCACTTCCACCGCCCGGGCATTTATGAGTTTTTTTGTGGCGTATGCTACATTCCCCGGGGGTACCCATTTATCCGCATCGCCATGAACCAGATATACCCTACAGGTAACTTTAGCAAAATTATCGGCAAGGCCATGTACATCGTCTTTAAAATATAATAGCTCACGGTTGCTGGGCCTAAATGCGCCTGGTACAAAATAATACAACGGTGTTTTGTCAAGGATTTTGCGCCACCATTCGGGGCCTTCTTGCGCGGGATCCAACGACCCGGCTAAAATAACTATTGCATTGATGAGCTTTTGATTTTCAGCAGCCAGTTTCACAGCCATTGGTCCTCCCAAAGAATGCCCCACCAGATAGAGAGGTTTGCCATTATTAATAGTGCTGAGAAATCTGGTGATCAGTTCGGATTGTTCATTCAGGTGAAGCACTTTTCCAAAATCACTATATCCAAACCCCGGCCTGTCAATGCTGATCAGGCGGTAATTCCTTAATAGATCGCTATCCTCCAGGTAATTTTCGAAGGCATTCCAACTTCCCGGAGATCCATGGATGAATACGATTGTTGGCAAACTGTCAAGGCCAGTCTTTACATAGTGCAGAACCATGTGGCGCACCCTGAAGAAGGATGTAACCAGCGTTAAACCTTTTTTCTGAAATTTTTTTTTCGCGGACTCATCGTTTATACGGAACCGCATGCAGGAAGGAGCGATGATCACCCATAGGATGCACACTAATCCGAGAATGGTTATTGTTCTTGTCAAGGCTCTGGCAGATTTCATGATCGCTCATCATGTTAAAATAAAGAGTACTTCCAAAGGATGGCATTATCACAGCGGCATAGAGCTTGCGAAATCTGCAGAACTAATTGTGTGGCCGGTTCGGGTCTCGTCTGGAATCTCCCGGAGGCCTGGGGTTTTTGGGTTGATTTCTTTGATTTTGATTGCGGTTGTCTCTGCTCTTATTTCTTCTTTTCCTGTCGCCTCTTTCCAGGCTGCTCAGGCTGATCTGCCCAACCACGTCCACGAATTCGGGCTCTATTTCTTTTGGCTTATTGCTATGTACTTCTTCCGGCTGCAGGTCATCGGGTCTTACCCCTTTTGCATTCATTGCCTTGATCTTTTTCACCGTTTCAATTGAGAGTGGGTACTGTTTACTGTTATTTGGCAGTACATACCACATCATATTCCTAAAGATGTCTTTTTTCAATAATATGGCGGGCCCTTTTGCGGTTTCGAGCGTGTCTGCATTGTCGGGAAATCCCTGCAGTGCGTCAAGGTAGGTATCCAATTCATAGTTAAGGCAGCATTTCAATCTGCCACACTGCCCACTTAATTTGGTTTGGTTGATGCTGAGATTCTGGTAGCGGGCGGCTACAGTAGTAACGCTTTTGAAATCGGTTAGCCAGGTGCTGCAACACAATTCCCTGCCGCAGCTTCCAATTCCTCCAACCTTGGCGGCTTCCTGCCTGGTACCAATCTGTTTCATTTCCACCTTCACCTTGAATTCCGAAGCATATAGCTTTATAAGTTCACGGAAATCAACACGGCCATCCGCCGTATAGTAGAAAGTGGCTTTTCTTCCATCTGCCTGAATTTCTACTTCGCTCAGCTTCATTTCAAGTTTCAATTGCCGGCTCATGGCCCTGGCTCTCATCAGCGCTTCGCGTTCACGCGATTTGTTCTGCTTCATGAGCTCGATATCACGATCTCCTGCCCTGCGCAATATTTTTTTCATTTCGGGATCATCTTCGGCAATGCCTTTTTTCTTTAACTGAAGCCTCACCAGTTCTCCAGTAAGGCTCACTTCGGCCACATCAAAACCGCTTACCCCTTCCACCGTTACTAAATCCCCTTTTTCATAAATTTGAACGGTACTATTTCTGTAGAAATCTTTGCGGCTTCCGTTATTGAAGGAAACTTCTACCACCCGGCAGGAGCTTTCAGGATCGCTGAAGGGAAGATTGGCAAGCCAGTCATGCACATTCATGCGGTTGCAGCTTCCCGTACTACAACCTCCATTGCTCTTACATCCATTTGGTTTATTCCCGGAAGCAGAACTGCAACTACTGCAACTCATATAACAAGCATTAAATAAATTAATAATTGATTTCTGTAGCGGGAAGAGGCATGAAGATACAGGAGTAGTAAAGCCTAATTTAAACCGTTTAGCTCACGGGTGCCATGACCCTGTGAAACTGATCGAAAATGCCGCAATCCGGAATGCTCATTGCCTGCGGCAATATCTATGGTCATCTGTTTAATTATCTGAATATGTGATGACTGCAATAGAGTGATTATATGGAATAAATAAGCGTTGTTCAAACTCTCATACACCTTTTGCACAATACCCTGATCTGTTCATACCCCGATTCCCGGGATATATATTTTCAAATGTAGCAAAATGTTGGCAAATACTCAGGATTCGTTTGAGATGGGATATTGCCATAAAACAAGGCTAAGCCGACGGCATTTAAGCTTTGCTTTCTCCTGCAAAGATGCCTGGCAGGGGCAAGCTGGTCCGGGACAAGGTATTGACGATGATCATTTTGGAGAAAGTTTCATTAAATGGCCCTCTCTACTGCATAACTACCCGCATCTTATTGGATAAAATATGATAGAGCTTGATGGTAAGCGCATGAAAAAGCATCTTCGCGTGGGCATTACGCTCAATATAGTAAGAAGCTTTGTCGAGTTCTTCAATTATAGCCTGCTGCTGCGCCAGGGATGCGATCTTGTTTAACCTACTCGCAAAATCCTTTTCTTTGGTGGGGAGATGGATGGCATCTGCAGGCATTACCCTCAGCCTTATGCTTTGTTCCAGCAGGTGGTTGAAATAGCGGAGGAATTGTTTTTGTTTTTCACGCCCCATTTTACCCATCTCCTCAATCCATTTTACCTGTGCAACGGGTCCCGTCTTCAAGATTGCATTCAACCATTCCCTGAGCAGGCCCTGCCAGTCGTTTTCGGCGTGTTGCAGCAATTGCAGCGCTTCCCTGTAATTGCCTTCGCAAACAGATGCCAGGGGCCTGGCCTGCTCCGCATTGATTTCTCCCCGCGATATTAGAGCGGCTTCAATTTCATCTGTGGTAAGCAAAGGAACTTTTATCAATTGTGTGCGTGAAATAATGGTTGGCAGTACAAGACTCTCATTTTCAGCTACCAATATGAACAGCGTATTGGCAGGAGGCTCTTCAATGAGTTTAAGCAATTTGTTGCCCTCATTACCCAGGTATTCAGGCATCCACATGATCAGGATCTTGTATTCACTTTCAAAACTCTTGAGATTGAGTTTGCGAAGGATATCACTGCATTCATAGGAAGTGATATTGCCCTGCCTGTTTTCCGCCTCGATGAACTGCAGCCAGTCGTAGGCGTTACCATAGGGATATTGCAGGAAAAATTCCCTCCATTCTTTAGCATAATCAGTGCTAACGGGCTTATCGCCCGATTTCCTGGCAACCACCGGGTACGAGAAATGAATATCGGGGTGGATGAGTTGTTTCGCTTTGATGCAGGCTGCACATTCTCCGCAGGCATCCCGGTAAATTGTCTGTTCCTGACCGGGGCTTAGAGCCGAATCTCCGAATAGAGAAGTTCCATTAATACCAGCACCCCTGGTATTTACTTTTTCACATACCACATATTGGGCGAATGCAATCGCCAAGGGGAGCGCACCTGCACCTTCCTTGCCAAGAAATAACAAAGCGTGGCTCAACCTGTTTTGATTAACCAATTGTAGCAACCGGTCCTTTAAAGCCCCCTGACCTATAACATCTCTGAATGCCATGAACCCAAAGATAAAATCAAGATGATTAATCCCGGAAATAAAAAAACTGATGCAGGCCCGGCTCCTGACTATCGAATTAGTTATTTGGCCTTAGGCTGGTGCTCCCTGGCGGACTTTATCAGAAACCTTGGCTTATCTGAGCGGGGAACATCAGCGATGGTGTAAATAAAAAAAGTGATGCAACCAGGGGTTCCATCACTTTCAAATTAGTTTTTGCACTACGTCTTCAGCCTCAATTGAGATATTTAGTGATTTCTTCACTCATCGGCGTCACCTTACTGGGGAACACGGCAATGAGCTTTCCATTTTCATCGATCAGGAATTTCGTGAAATTCCATTTGATCGGATCTTGCACGCCCAACTTGCCAGCCTCATCAACCAGGTATTTAAACAGCGGATGAATATCATCTCCTTTCACGGAAACTTTGCCCGCCATGGGGAAGCTTACTCCATAATTCTTCTTACAGAATTCCTTGATTTCAGAATTAGTGCCGGGCTCCTGTTGCCCAAAATTATTTGCGGGGAAGCCTATGATCACCAGTCTGTCTTTATAGGCCTCATATAATTTTTCAAGGTCTGCATATTGTGGCGTAAAGCCGCATTTTGATGCCGTGTTTACAATCATGATCTTTTTTCCTTTGTAGGCCGAAAGATCAATAGAGCCACCCTCCAGTCCATCTACTTTGAAATCGTAAATTGACGAAGTGATCAGAAAAGCAAGAGAGAGGAATAATAGGCGTATCATAATCTTCTAATTTTTATTTATATGACAAAGATGATGCTAAAAAATTCGTCTGCGGAACTTAATTCATAAACAAATCGTTAACACAGGAAGTGTTTGAAGGTACGAAAATTATGCGGTTTTCGTTGCCTTAACCCGCATTTCCACTCCTTTCATTATTTCTCGTAGCACCCCAATGTGGGGCTTGCCGGCCGGGCTTTGTCGTCTAAATCGGTAGTGACGGAAGTTGGAATTCCCGCACCAATCGCGGGGGACGACCTTAGGCCGATATGGAAGTCAAAATATTGTGTATTTACGCTGATACTGTCGAACAAGGGGTCCTGGTTCCTGATAATATTGTTCAACAAAGCGTCCGTTGGATCATTTTTGGCCTTGTAAAGGTCATGGTCCAGCAACACGCTAAAATTATTGTTTCCCTTCCTGCTCAAGATAAGTTCGTCGTCCACCGTGCCATTGTCTCCCCAAAAAATGCAATTAAGAAAAGCTGCGTTCATGCTGTAAGTGATCAGGGATCCGGAACTACTATCCCAGTTATTCAGGTATAATACGGGGTTCTTGTGATCCAAATATAGATTGCCATAGCTGGCAACCGTGCAGTGAGTGAATTGGTATTCGCCTCCTCTTGCAAGCACAATATTGGATCCGCAATTTGTTACCAGGCAGTTCTCCGCCAGAATCCGTGAATTGAGTGCCAGGATGCCGATATCATAAATATTATCAACTACACATTGATAGAGCGCCAGCTTGGGATTGCCATTAGTTGAAGGGGCATCCGCTATCAGACCCTGGTAGGCATTTTTTATGATCGTGTGCGTAAGAACGTTATTCCTGCTATTGCTTCTGAAATAGATTCCGGGCCAACTTGCAGGAAGGTCGCGATAATCCTGGTCTAACCTGTCGCCCTGAAAAATAATACTGTCTGACTTGGTTCCATTGCATTGCAGGGAGCCATCCACAATAAAGGGAGCGTCTGCATGAAGATATATCCTGCAACCCTCGTTCACCGTGAGTATTGCATTGCTGTCAATTAACAGCCCTCCCAATATTACATAAGGAAGATCATTTGACCAGTTAACGGACCCTGTTATGAGCTGCGATTTCAGGAAATGCGCATTTTGGCCATAGGCTTCCAATTGAACCTTTCTTACATTACCATTAAAACTAAACTGCAGGCTGTCTAGCACGAGGAATGGAAGATTGGCGGCACTGGGTTGAATGGTTACCGACACAAATACATAAATGCTGTCGTTCGCTTCAATATCTATATCGTGGATTTCCGGCCCGGAAAAACCGTCAACATTGATCTTAAATGCAGATGCATTACCTCCTGCAAGGCTTATAGCACTCAGTCTTAATTTTTGAGTATTTGTATTTACAACCGTAAATGATTGTGTGATTGAACCCGCGGTGGTGAATACCGTATCAAAGCGCAGGCTGTCTGTTGAAATTGAAATGGTGGCGTTGGAACTGGTAATGAAAGATTCCTTTTTACAGGCCAGAAAAGCCGATAAAAGCAATAAAAAAGCTATGGGGTATCTGAGCAATTTCATTCCAGTATTAATTCCTTCTTTGTAAGCCAATGGCGAAAGGTTACGAGAAATATCAAACGGCAAAGTAAACTATTATATTACCTTAATTGTCCGCGTATGCCAGTGTAGCTATGTTCAATTGAACACCGGGAACTTCTTCAAGTATTACTTTGCCACAGGCTTCCAGCGTGGCCCCGGTGGTAATGACATCATCCACCAATAAAACATTTTTATTTTCGAGACTTCTTGAATGCCTGGTCGCAAAAACAGTCTCTACATTTTCCCAGCGTTCCATCCTTTTTTTATGAGTCTGTGTATCGGTGGCTCTTACTCTTTGAACCACACCCGTGGCAATCGGTAAATTCAATATCCCGGCAATGCCTTCGCATATGAGGGTGGCCTGGTTATATCCTCTTTTCTTTTCCTTATCTGGAAATAGTGGTAATGGCATCAATACCTCCAGGCTTTGAAACCTTTCCGAGGCCTGCAGGTCATAGCCCATTATCTTTCCAAGGTATTGTCCGATCTCCCGGTTCCCTTTGTACTTCAGCTGGTGAATAAGATCCTGCAAGAGTGAATTTTTGGCAAAATAGAATTGGCTCATTGCCGCTGCAACCGGCATTCTTCCCCACCAGGTCTTTTCCACCGGATTATTTTTCAGAAACGCGAATTGCGTTTGATTCAGATTCGAGAGGCAATGGAGACATAATAAATGATTGGCCGAGACTATATCCGTAGCGCATCCCGCACAAATTTTTGGGAAGAACAAATGGGAGAGGTCTGATAATATGGTCTGGGCCTTCAGCAAAGGGATTTTATTAGTTTAAAAAAGATATTTATACAGTTCCGCCACTCGCGCCATGCTCACCACTTCAAGACCTGATTTTTTATCGCCGGAATGCCTGGCGGTTTTTTTCTGGTAGGCCTGGTTGTATTTGCTGATGACGATCTTTTCGAAACCCAGTTTTTCAGCTTCGGCTATACGTTGTTCAACGCGATTCACCGCCCTGATTTCTCCGCTCAGTCCCACTTCTCCTGCAAAGCAAATATGGTTTGGCAATGGTATATCTTCATAAGAGCTCAGTAAGGAGCACACTATGGCCAGGTCCGCGGCTGGGTCTTCCACCTTAAGACCACCGGCAATGTTCACGAATACATCTTTCATTCCAAACAAAAATCCACCTCTCTTTTCCAGCACGGCCAGCAATAGTTGCAGTCTTCTGAGATCAAAACCACTCACCGTGCGTTGGGGTGTGCCATAAACGGATTGGGTCACGAGCGCCTGCACTTCTATTAGCAGCGGCCTCATGCCTTCGAGGGTGGCGGCGATTGAGATGCCGCTTAGCTGATCTTCTTTTTGGGTGATCAGGATTTCAGACGGATTGGTTACAGGCTGCATGCCCTGACCCGTCATTTGATAGATCCCCAATTCTGAAGTGGGGCCGAAGCGGTTCTTGAGCGTGCGCAGTATTCGATAGGCATAATGTTGATCGCCCTCGAATTGGAGAACGGTGTCCACCATATGTTCCAGAATTTTCGGGCCGGCGATGCTTCCATCTTTTGTAATATGACCGATCAGGAAGACAGGCGTATTGGTGTCTTTGGCAAATCGCTGAAACTCGGCGGCACATTCTCTGATTTGAGAAATACTGCCTGCTGAAGAATCAATATAGGGTGAATGCAATGTTTGAATGGAATCTACCACTACCAACTGCGGCTGTAATTTTTTAATTTCCTGGAATATGGTTTGGGTGGATGTTTCGGTGAGCAGGTAAAAATTCTCACTTTTCAATTGCAGACGATCCGCGCGCATCTTGATCTGTTGTTCACTCTCTTCCCCGCTGATGTATAAGGTTGTAATGTCTTTCAATTGCAAACCCATTTGCAGAAACAATGTGGATTTTCCAATGCCCGGTTCACCTGCCACCAGCACAATACTTCCCAATACAATTCCATCTCCCAAAACGCGGTTCAATTCCTGATCAGGAGTAACGATGCGTTTTTCATCAAAGCCGGAAATTTCATGCAGCCCGATCGTCTTGATTATTTTTTCCTGATCAGCATAACTTACCCTCGCTTTCTCATTTCTGGAAGGAGCCTTATGAATCACTTCTTCAACAAAAGTATTCCATTCGCCACAGGAAGGACATCTGCCCGCCCACTTTGCTGATTCATATCCGCAGCTCCCACAAAAGAATGCCGTCTTGATTTTACTCATCTAATAAAGATACATCCCTTCCATAAATGGGAATATTTTTTAGAAAGCCGCGAATTTAAAATCCGGATACTCAAAACACAGAAATCTGAAACCTGAGAAAGTATCATCGAAGAATTTTTTTGAAAAGAATCAAAACAGATGAGAGAAAACTGAAAAACACGGTGAAGACTGAGGGAAAAATTCTGAACAAGTGATGAGTTTCTTCAAAAGTTAAAGGGTCAACTTGCGCTGACCCTTTAGTACTTACTAACCCATTAAATTCTTGCACTAAATTACAAATTGCTTCCACATAACAAAATTAATTTTGGGTCTTGTGAATAACTTTTTGATCCCCGGGATTGGTCCTAATTAATGCGTTATATATATGATTATCAATAGATTACAACCGAGTTCAGAAAGGCAAAATCTGGCTCCCTTGTCAATTTGTCCATGCATTTTTTTTCACTTTTAAGCCCTGCCAAAACGACTGCCAAGGCTCCAGATTTTGTCCCTTTTTGCCAAAAATAAGGAGTGGTAGCAAGTTTGATATAAGATTATATAAAACATTTAAAGATGGGATCAATATGGCTTGTTTCTTTAATTTTTGTAGGCATAAGTATGCTGGTTACTTTCCAGCTCAGGAGCAAATTTGCGCAATATGGCAAGCTCATCCTCTCGTCTGGCCTTACCGGAAAGCAGGTGGCTGAAAAGATGCTGAAGGAAAATGGGATCCTGGATGTGCAGGTAAAGTCATCAGATGGATTTTTAACAGATCATTATAATCCCCTGAATAAGACCGTTAATCTCAGTTCGGATGTATATAATGGTAATTCAGTAGCGGCAGCGGCCGTTGCAGCCCACGAATGTGGCCATGCCCTGCAGCATGCTACCGCTTATCGCTGGTTGATGCTCCGTAGCCGGCTGGTGCCCGTGGTTCAATTCAGTTCATCATTGGTTCAGTGGTTGCTTATTGGAGGCATTCTATTATTGAAGGTATTCCCGGCCCTGCTTTTGGCGGGTATTGCCCTCTTTGCCCTGACTACCATTTTCTCTGTTATTACTTTGCCGGTTGAACTCGATGCGAGCAGGAGAGCCCTGGCCTGGCTTCAAAGGACCAATGTCACTAATAATATAGAATTTCCCCAGGCAAAAGACGCGCTAAAATGGGCGGCATTGACCTATGTTGTGGCCGCGATTGCATCGGTGGTTACCCTCTTTCAATATATCCTGATTTATATGGGAGGCAGATCCAGGCACTAAGCCTGCCGCGGGAGTGAGGAACAGGCAGCATTTCAAAAGGGTTTGGGCCGGAGTCTGGCTCATTTTCCTTTACAACTTGATCTCTTCTTCATTTTGATCGAAGAAATGGAATTGGGTTAGATGATAGTTGTTATTGGCCTTGACGCGGATCATCTGCTTGTATTTCCAGCTCCAACGTCTGCGGATGGAAAAAATCCCCTTGGTAAGAAAGGCATAAATTATTGGATGCACGGTGATGGTAAGGCCCCTGTGTTTCTGCATCACCAGGTAGCTCAGGTTTTTCTCAATTTCATCTTCCAGTATCAGGGTTGATGAGATTTTACCGGTACCATTGCAGGTAGGGCATAATTCCTGTGTATTGATATTCACTTCCGGCTTCATGCGCTGACGTGTTATTTGCATGAGACCGAATTTCGAAATCGGGAGTACGGCGTGTTTGGCTCTGTCGGGGCGCATGAAATCTTCCATGGCTTCAATCAGCCTGCGCTTATTGTCGGGAAGTTTCATGTCAATAAAATCCACCACTATAATTCCACCCAGGTCGCGTAGGCGCAATTGCCGGGAAATTTCAGCCGCCGCTTCCAGGTTTGTTTCGAGCGCGTTCAGCTCCTGATTATTACTTACGCTTTTGTATCCGCTGTTCACATCAATTACATGGAGGGCTTCCGTGTGCTCAATGATCAGGTAGGCTCCACTGGGGAGGTTTACGGTTTTGCCGAATGCTGCCTTTACCTGTTTGGTAACGCCATACTGATCAAATATTGGAGCGCCATTATGATAAAATGAAACGATATCGGTTTTTTCGGGAGCTATTTTTTGGATATAGGTACGCGTATCATTAAAAATATTCTTGTCGTTGACCACGATCCTGTTAAAATCTTCATTCAGAAGATCTCTTAACATGCTGGTGGTTTTTGTTTGCTCACTCATGATCTTGCATGGCGCCGTGGCCCCCTTGAGATTTTCCTGAATGCTTTTCCAACTTGATACGAGCATGGTCAGGTCTTCATGCAGTTCCGCCGTATTTTTTCCTTCTGCGGCGGTTCGAACTATGACTCCGAAATTTTTTTGTTTAATGGATTCCACAATCTTTTGGAGTCTCTTCCTTTCATCTGCCGAGTGAATTTTTCTGGAAACGGCAATGATATCGTTGAAAGGGGTAAGTACCACAAATCTTCCGGGCAGGGATATTTCGCAACTGAGGCGGGGACCCTTGGCAGCGATTGGTTCTTTGAGTATTTGAACCAGGATATTCGGCTTCTGCCCCAGTACCTCATTGATCTTTCCGGTCTTGATGATTTCGGGTTCAATTTCAAATTTGGAAAAATCAAATCCGCCAGGAGACTTTTCATTCATGGCCTGGTAAGTGAATTTCAGGAGAGACCTGGCATAAGGGCTAAGATCTGTATAGTGAAGAAACGCGTCTTTTTCAAAACCCACGTCTACAAAAGCGGCATTCAGTCCTGGAATAAGCTTTTTCACTTTTCCCAGGTACAAATCACCCACTGCAAAACTGGCATCTGCTTTTTCATGATGCAGCTCTACCAGTTTTTTGTCTTCCAGCAGGGCAATCTCCACCCCCATGGGGGCTGCGTTAATAATCAACTCTTTGTTCAAACTAAAATTCTTTTAGTGAACCACCACATTTCTTACAACTGATATGCTGAACGATGAATGTCTTGAAATTTGAATTCATGCAAAATACATGACTAATCAAACTCCTGGCAGCATCAATACGAATCAGGGATTCAGCGCAGGATAACCGGCAATGAAAGAAAGGATAAGGAGGAGGCTATTTGTTCTTCTTCTTATGACGGTTTTTTCTAAGACGCTTTTTGCGCTTATGCGTAGCAATTTTATGGCGTTTCCTCTTTTTCCCACAAGGCATAAACCAAATAGTTTTTTGTTAAATAATTTATTTCAATGATTTGATTCTTTCATCAATCTCTTTGATGGCATCTGGATTACCCACAAATTTCTTCCCGGCTTCATACCAGATCGCAGCATTCTTTTTGTCGCCTTCCCTTTCGTAAGCTTCAGCCAGCAAAAAAATGGCTTCGCTGTTTTCTGGTTCGGCCTTTACAACCCTGATGAGCCGGCCAATGGCCTTGTCGTATTGATTCGTCAGGATTCCCCCATAACCCAGCATGAATTGTGCGTACATATTTGAGCTGTCACGGTTCGCCACTTCCAGGATCCTAAGAATCCCTTCCATCGGACTGGAAGCGCCTGATGCTCCAAAAATAAAGCAGGAGCCGAGCCCTACCTTGCTGGAATCATTTTGGGGATTTATTACCAACGCTTTTTCAAACAGCTCTTTTGCCTGGTTGGCCATCCAAACCTGAACCGGCTGTTGATCAACTGCTTTCAGCCTTGCCAGGTATAAATGGGCAGCAAAGGTGAGGCTTTTTTCAGAATTTTCCAATTTGGCCTTCTCACCCAAATAATAGGCGAAGGGTCCGAATGCATGAGCGGAGTCTTTCCAGAAATTAGCAAGTTGATCGTATAATTTGATCTTTTGAGCCACTACATCGCCTCTTACCACCGAATTTTCCAGCGCAGTCAATTTGGACTGCTGCTGAGGTGATAAATGCGATTTTGCACTTGCAAGTATGGATTCGAAGTCTAATTGTTCGGGTTGAGCAGATTGCACCTGTTGCGCAGGAGACTTAGGAGCGGGTTTGGTGCGTCCGAAAAAATACAGTCCCAGGAATAAGGCAAATCCAACAGTTACAACCAGCCATTGTTGTTTCTTAACCATCCAATAAATTTGGACGCAAAGTTAAATGCTATCTTCGGAGTCTTCTCCAAAATTCTCATCAACCGGTTTTGCGGTCTTGAGTTTCTTTACTTCCTGTACAAATTCTTTGGCAGGTTTGAACGCTGGAATATAGTGTTCCGGGATGTGTACCGCAGTGTTTTTCTTAATATTACGACCTATTTTGGCGGCTCTTTTCTTGGTTATGAAGCTTCCAAAACCACGGATGTAGATATTCTCGCCATTGGCCAGACTCTCTTTTACTTCCTTGAACATGGTTTCCAAAGTAACCAAAACATCTACTTTTGGTATGCCGGTTTTTTCTGAGATGTTATTGATTAAATCAGCTTTTCTCATTTTTTATTTATTTAAGTAAGTGAATTTCAATGATAAAATAAAACAAAATTGGGGGATCGCACAAGAAATTAGCCAAAAAAATTCATTTATTTCATTTATATGTAAAAGAAAATCAATTTCTTGCTGACGTTCTCCCGATCCATACTGAACGAATATATGCCTGGAAAATTGTATAGGATCAAAACTACTATGGCAAACAGCAACCTGAGTAACAAGTCATTACGGCCCCCTGGTGGACGCTTTTCGAGGGCTCTTCTGTGGTGGAACCGGAAATCCAATACCCGTTCTATGCCCTGGAAAGGGGAAACCGATCCCTACAGGATTTGGATCAGTGAAATAATATTGCAGCAAACCAGGGTGGAGCAAGGATGGCTTTATTATGAGAGGTTTATAAAGGAATTCCCAAGTATCGGCGAACTGGCAAGGGCACCGGAACAAAAAGTTTTTAAGCTTTGGGAAGGCCTGGGCTATTATACCAGGTGCAGGAATTTGATGGCTACTGCCCATATTATTGAAAACCGGCATAATGGACAGTTTCCCAAAGAATATCAGCAGATCCTGAACCTGAAAGGTGTGGGGCCATACACGGCCGCGGCCATCGCATCCTTTGCATTCAACCTTCCCTATGCGGTTGTGGATGGGAATGTTTACAGGGTTATTTCCAGGGTATTCGGCATTGCAAAACCAATTGACACTTCCAAAGGGAAGGCGCATTTCTCCACCCTGGCCGGAGAATTATTAAACAGAAAAAATCCCGCTACCTATAACCAGGCCATTATGGATTTTGGGGCCACAGTCTGCAAGCCGCAGGCGCCACTCTGCAACACATGTGTCATGAAGAAGTTCTGCAGGGCATATGCCTTAGGAAAAACAGAAATTCTGCCGGTGAAATCAAAGAGAACTTCCATCAAAGAAAGATGGTTCAATTATTTCATACTGCGTTATGGAAACCGCGTATATATCAGGCAGCGCCAGGGAAAAGACATCTGGCAAAAACTCTATGAATTTTATCTGCATGAATCTTCGAAAAAGTTAGAGGTAAAACAGATCCATGATAAGCTTTCTGCAATACTGCCCGAATCCTCTTCTTTCCAAGTAACCCGAATCTCCAATGTTCACAGGCAAAAATTAACCCATCAGCATCTCAGCGGACAATTCATTGAAGTGGTGATGGGCAAGCCTCTTGCGGATAAAGGCGAATTTGAATTGGTACCATTCAATAAGTTAAAACGCTTAGCTTTTCCGAAATTTATCATTAGCTATTTGCAGGAAAAAAATGTAAATTTAAGTCAGGATTGACCGGCGATGATCAGGAGATGATCTATTGTGGGAATATAAATCAACAGTTATGCGCGGAGTAAACAGGGTAATGCTAATCGGTAATTTAGGAAAAGATCCGGATGTACAATTCTTAGAAGGTAATATCGCAGTGGCAAAATTTCCTTTGGCAACTACAGAGACCTTTAAAGACCGGGCGGGGAAGTTGATAAGCCAAACAGAATGGCATACTGTTGTTTTGTGGCGGGGCTTGGCAGAACTGGCGCAGAAATACCTGCACAAAGGCAGCCTCGTTTATATTGAAGGCAGGCTGAGAACCAGGAGCTGGGAAGATAAGGAAGGGAACAGGAAATTTGCCACAGAAGTAGTGGGTGACAACCTGATCATGCTTGACAAAAGAACAGATAGTGCACACGGGATTCATAGCGCCGATACCCACGGAGAAGGTTTCACGGGTGATGATATTCCTCCCCCGGCAGGCGATACATCAGAAAATTTACCATTCTGAGGTATTTGATTGAATACCTATTTTTGCTTTGATATCTTAACCAGGCAGGCCTAATGACCTGCCTTTATGATTAGGAACGCGATTGTTCATCAAAACCCAATGCTTTGGATTACCATTCTTGTGCAAATAACATAGTTAAAGCCTTCAGTCCTGTTATACTGGTCATTAATCCACAAAGCATAGCCATTCTTTTCATCCTGCTGCTGTCGTTATTGCTTATTTCCTTTTTTGTATCCGGCGCCGAGGTTGCTTTTTTTTCCCTGACCTATAAGGATGTCAATATGCTCAAGACCAAGCAGAATCCGGCGGCAAGGAGAATTGTTACATTACTCGACCGGCCCAGGCAACTGCTGGCTTCACTGCAAATCACCAACGCGTTCGTGAGTATCGGCACCATCATAGTAGCGAATGTGTTGATGGATGAATTTCTTTTGCAACCAACTCCCTGGCTCAATTTCCTCATCAAGCTGGTCACGGTGATATTCCTGCTCGTGATGTTTGGACAGGTACTGCCTCGGGTATGGGCCACTCAGAATAACATACGCTTCGCTTATAGCGCCTCGTTACTGGCGGAAGTATTGAGCGCCATTTTTTGGAGGTTGAGCAACCACTTCGTGAATTTTTCTGACCGGATCGAAAGAGGACTTGGGGGCAACAAACACACTATCTACAGGCCCGAAGATATTGACCAGGCAATTGAATTGGGAACCGATGAAAAGACTTCCGAGGAAGAAAAAAATATATTAAGGGGTATCGCCAAATTTGGAAATATCTCTGTTAAGCAAATCATGCGCACGAGACTCGACGTTAGTTCCATCGAGTACAATACATCATTCCGGAACCTGGTGCGACGGATTGAGGAATTGCATTATTCGCGGCTGCCCGTGCAAAAGAATAGCCTTGACGACGTGGTGGGCATCATCCATACAAAAGACATACTGCCCTTTCTTCATGAAAAAGATGATTTCGACTGGCATCATTTGATCCGGACTCCTTATTTTGTTCCAGAACAAAAACTGATTGATGATCTGCTGAGGGAATTTCAAAAGAAAGGGATTCATTTTGCCGTGGTGGTAGATGAATTTGGAGGCACAGAAGGCATTGTTACACTGGAAGACATCATGGAAGAGGTGATTGGGGATATCAGAGATGAATTTGACGACGAAGAAAGTGGGAACAAGAAACTGGATGATTACAATTATATTCTTGAAGGCAGCATAATGATAAAGGATGCCAGCGAATTAATGGGCCTGGACCAGGCAACCTTTGACCAGGTAAGAGGCGAGAGTGAATCGGTTGCGGGGCTGGTTTTGGAACTGGCCGGAGAAATACCAAGGGTGAACCAGCAGATCACTATCGGCGATTTTGAATTTGTGGTTCTGGAAATAGAGAAGAACAGAATAAAAAAGGTGAAAGTATCAATAAAGCCCCCTCAAGCAAGCTGATGAAAATGATGAATGAACGAAGTATGAATGGACCTGAAAAACAGTTACTGAGTTCTTGCAAAAAGAACAATAAATGGAGCGGGATGGATGCAGGGATATGGGGGCTCAAACAGAGAAGCCTGATTTTTTGTGTCCTGTTTTTCTTTTTGGCCGCCTGCAATAGCCACTATACCCCGAAGCCCAAAGGATATTTCAAGATCGATTTCCCGGCCCACGAATACCGGGAATTCAGCCGGCCGGGATTTCCTTACCAATTTGAATACCCGGTTTACGGAGTAATCAGCCGGGACAGCAGTTCAAATGATACGAGTCCCGACGATCCATATTGGATCAACCTGGATTTCCCCAATTTCAACGCGAGGCTCTATTTGAGTTATAAAACAATTGGAGGTGTTTCAATCTTCAAGGTGAAGACGGGCCAGGGTTATAAAGATTCCACTGCCATCAATACCTTCGAAAATCTGAAAAATGAGGCTTATGTAATGGCCAACAAGCACACCATCAAGGCTTCATCCATTGAAGATTCAGCCTTCGTTACTCCCAATGGAGTTGCCGGAATTTTCTTTTACATAGGTGGAAATGCGGCTACCTCGAGCCAGTTTTTCGTTACAGATTCCACAAAACATTTTTTCAGGGGTTCCCTGTATTTTAATGCCGTGCCTAATGAGGATTCCCTGAAGCCCGTAAACCAATTTTTGGAAGAAGACATCAGGCGGATGGTGAATACGCTGCGCTGGAAATAGCGTTGAGGAAAGGATAAACATTTTTTTTTCTATTCTTGATTTAGTGGGATTTTTGCCAAAATAGCACACGTGATAGAGATAGACAACGTATTGATAAGCGACCAGGTTGTGGAAGAACAATTTGTGTGCGACCTGGCAAAATGTAAAGGCGGTTGTTGTGAAGATGGCGATGCGGGCGCTCCCCTCAGCCACCCGGAGATGGATATGCTCAGAGACATTTATGAAAAAGTGGAACCATATCTCACGCCGGAAGGAAGGGAAGAAATCAGGAAGAAGGGTCTTTATTATTTTGATAAATCCTTTGGGTGGGTAACGCCTACCATCAATGGAAAAATGTGTGCCTACGGGTACAGAGATTCAGGGGGTGTTATCAAATGCGGAATTGAGCAGGCATTTCTGGATGGTAAAACCAAATTCAGGAAACCCATCAGTTGTCACTTATTCCCTATTAAAATAAAAGAGACAAAGACCTACGAGATGGTAAACTATGAACCGAGACCTTCCCTGTGCAAGCCAGCCTGCTCATTGGGTAAAAAATTGAAAATGCCTGTATATGTTTTTCTGAAAGATGCCCTGATACGGAAGTATGGGACTGAATTTTATGCTGTATTGGAGCAGGTGGCGGCGGCCTATTTCACAGAAAAAGAATCCTGAACCAACGGATTTCCTGTTGCATTTTTAAAACTGATTGAATGACTGAATCTGCATCATCCTTCCTGGCCAAGAGTACCATAAAGGCCGCCGACCTGGAGCACAGGCGCAAGATCAATTTTAATATAGGCAAGTATAATGCCGCGGTGGCATTAGGCAGACAGCAATTTTCGGATATAGACCTTGCAAGAGAAAGGGCCAAGAATCTGAAATGGCGCGCGATTGAATCATTGGATCAGCGCCTGGAGGAATTTGAATCACATTTTACGCGCAGGGGCGGGAAGGTGATATGGGCGGAGAATGCGGAAGAAGCACTGCATGAGATCAGGCAGATTTGTGTGGAGAAGAAATGCAGGATGGTGGTTAAGAGCAAGAGTATGGTAACCGAGGAAATTCACCTGAACAAGATGCTGGCGGAGAATGGGATTGAAAGTGTGGAAACAGATCTCGGAGAATATATTCAGCAACTTGATGACGAGCCACCTTATCATATTGTTACGCCAGCCATGCATAAAAGCAAGGAAGATGTGGCAAAACTCTTCGCCGAGAAACTGGGGACGGATCCTAAACTCAGCGCCGAAGAACTCACGCTGGTAGCCAGGTATATTCTTCGTGAAAAATATGTGACTGCCGAGGTTGGTATAACCGGCGCCAATTTCCTCATCAGCGATATGGGCGCGGTTGCAATAACCGAGAACGAAGGGAATGCAAGATTGAGTTGCGCCTGGCCAAAAACGCATATTGTAGTGGTGGGGATTGAAAAAATACTGCCTTCATTAACAGACCTGGCCCTGATGTGGCCACTGCTGGCTACTTATGGAACCGGGCAAAGAATTACCACTTATAATTCCATCATTACGGGGCCACGACAGCCTGGTGAAACAGACGGTCCCGAAGAAATGTATGTGGTGCTGCTTGACAATGGACGCACCAACCTGCTGATGAACGCCAAGGCGCGCGAGGCATTGTACTGCATTCGATGCGGCGCCTGCCTGAATGCCTGCCCCGTTTATAAGAATATAGGAGGACATAGTTATGGAACTACCTACAGCGGACCCATTGGCAGTATTATAACCCCGCATTTGAATGGCATGAAAGAATGGAAGCACCTGAGTTATGCTTCCACCCTTTGTGGCAATTGCACTGAAGTGTGCGCCGTTAAAATTAATCTTCATGAACTATTGTTGGAAAATCGTTTTGAATCGGTGGAGGAAGGCGATGCCGGTTTCGGAGAGCGAACAGCCTGGAAAATCTGGAGGCAGGTGTCGCTGCACAGAAGACTGATGAATATGGGAAACAGCAAAATGAAAAACAAGATGGTAAACAGCTTATTCAAAGGCTGGTCTAATCACAGGAGCGAACTCGAATTTCCACCCAAAACCTTCAATGAATTGTGGAAGGAAGAACAAAAATTGTTATAAATACTGAAATTATTGGAAATTTACTTAGGACTTTTCTTGTCGGCATTTGAGCCGACTTTTTTATTTTGTGATTGATTTGAAATGATTGAATGCTCTTATTGTATTCTTCTCAATATAGCCCCCGATTGCAATATATTGCCGCAACCCTGCTCCAGGAACTGAGCCGGATAGATATTGCCTTTACTTACAATAAAGAAGAATTCCGCTTATTCGAAGGCCCCAAAATAAATTATTCAAAAGATCCGCTGGATGAGGAAGAGCTCTGGATTTACCCTGTTCCGCTTTTGTTTGAAAATGAAATTGCCCGGCAGGAGCCGCGATGCCAATTGCATGAGGCCTATACGATATTATTTCCCGTGCAGAAGGGGGATCTGCCATTCGATATTTTTGCAGCCTCGTTTTACCTGATCAGCAGGTATGAGGAATACCTTCCATTCACAGAAGACAAATACGGCAGATATTCTCATACCGAGAGCATCGCCTTTAAGGAGGGATTCCTGAATCAGCCTCTTATCAATACCTGGGTGATTTCACTGCAAAGACTATTGCGCCTGAAATTTCCTATGATATTCTTCAAGATCAAGAAATTTAATTTTATTCCAACCTATGATATTGATATTGCTTTTTCATATTTGAACAAGGGATTTGTCAGAAACGCCGGGGGCCTGGTTCGTTCACTGTTGAGAGGAGAACTGAGCGCCGTAAAGGAAAGGATTGAAGTTCTCGCGGGGAAAAAAGAAGATCCTTTTGATGTATATGAATGGCTCTATGCCTTGCATCTCAAATATAATCTAAGGCCTTATTATTTTTTCCTGGTTGCCAAGGATCGGGGAGGGTATGACAAGAATATAAGCCCGGAAAAGGAAGAAATGCAGGAGCTCATCAGGTACCATGCCATGGGCTACCAGGTAGGCATCCATCCTTCCTGGCAGAGCGGTGACAATGAAACCCTGCTAAGGGAAGAAATAGGACTGATGGAATACCTGATCAACAAGAGAATTACATGCAGCCGGCAGCACTATATTCGTTTTTCACTTCCACAGACTTACAGGCGCCTCCTGTCTCTGGGAATAGAAAAGGAATTTTCTATGGGATACGGCAGTATCAATGGTTTCAGGGCTTCCATCGCGGCCCCATTCTACTGGTACGACCTGCTGAAAGATGAAAGGACCTCTTTGCGTATTTACCCTTTCTGCTTTATGGATGCCAATTCATTTTTTCAACAGAGGCAAACACCCCAACAGGCATTCGATGAGATTCGCCATTACCATGATGTGATCAAGAAGGTTAATGGAACCATGATCACTATTTGGCACAATAATTTTTTTGGAAGCGACAAATTATATGAAGGCTGGAAACATGTGTACGAATTATTTTTACAGGAAGTGCTATACTGGGATTTTTAATCATTCGCCTGAATAATCACCACCTTATCCTTGCCATTTCAGGCTTCCGCCCCGGATACTTCAATTTTTTTAAAGCCAGTGTTCACCAGGTAAATCCCTGAAAGCGTAACCACTGTACCGATAGCCACGAACCTGGTGAGCTTTTCATTATTGAGCAGCGCTCCCAATAATACTGCCACAATAGGATTGATGTAGGCATAGATAGACACTTGCGCCGCAGGCAACCTCTTCAGCGCATAAATAAATGCAGCATAAGTTATAATGGAACCGAAAGTAACCAGGTATGCTACGGAATACCAGCCGCGAACATCAACCTGCGCGATGGGCTTGTACTGGCCCGTTAAGAAAGCGATAGCAATGAGGATTATGCCGCTAAGAAACATTTGCCAGCCAAGACTATAATAAGGGTTCAAATTACGGGAATGCCTAACCGTATAAATGGTTCCAAAGGCCCAGGTCATACTGGCAATTACTCCCAGAATGATTCCAGGATAGAAGGAAGGATTCAAAAGGTCATCGAGATAGTCATAAAAGATGACACAAACCCCGCCGATTCCCATAATCAGGCCCATAATGGTAATTCCATTCAACCTGGTTTCCCTGAAAAGAACAGTGCTGAACAAAGCAATCCAGATTGGTGACAAGGCCCCGATAACAGCTCCCAGCCCGCTGGGGATGAATTTTACCGACCAGGTTGTAAAACCATTGCTGATCACGAACATCAGAAAGCTCATCCAAATAAATTGTATGAACTGTTCCCTGCTTGGCAATTTATATCCTTTAAGGAAAAAGAAAATGATGAATACCGTGCCTGCCACTAATTGCCTTATGCCCGACAATTGCAGGGCAGGAATATATTGTACGCCTTTTTTGGCTACAAGCCATGTGGTTCCCCAAAAAAAACTGATCAGGGCAACTGCCAGAACGGCCCTGTTCTTTTCGCTTTGATTACGCAGGTACACAGGTTGCAGTGAAGATCTTACCCTGTCGTAAATATCATATATATAATTCTTCATCTCTTATGGCAGCTCCTTCCTTTCATACTGAAAATGGATATTTTGAATCGATGTCAACCAAATGGGCAGGAAACCGGTTAAACTCCAACTCGTATCGCATTTAATGCCTGAAATGTCTAAGCCCGGTGAACACCATCGCGAGTTGATGCTCCTTGCAATAATCAATAGAGTCCTTGTCTCTGATAGATGCTCTTGGTTGACTGACTGCCGCAACGCCGGCTTCATGCCCCAGTATAACGCAATCATTGAAGGGGAAAAAAGCATCGGACGCCATTACCGAACCATTCAGATCAAACTGAAACTGCTTCGCCTTTTCCACTGCCTGCCGCAGTGCATCAATACGGCTGGTCTGGCCACAACCCTTGCCCACCAGTTGCTTATTTTTCACAAGTGCAATCGCGTTTGACTTAAGGTGCTTGCAGATTATATTGGCAAAAATGAGATCTTCTTTTTCTGATTCATTGCTGTTCCTTCCACCCACTTCTTTCCACTCCGCGAAATTGCCTTCATCTTCATCCTGGCTGAGCACCCCATTGAGTATGCTTTTCATCTGCCTGGTCTTTGACTTCTTTTGAGCCTGGTTCCTGCGTTCCAGCAGTATCCTGTTCTTTTTGGACATGAGTATTTGTAAGGCATCGGAATCAAAAGAGTCCGCGATCAATACTTCAAAAAATATTTCATTGATGGCTTCGGCCGTTAATTTGTCAACGGAGGCATTGCATATCAAAACGCCTCCAAAAGCGCTTTCAGGATCTCCGGCGAGTGCTGCATCCCAGGCTTCTTTCAGAGTTTTCCTGGATGCAATACCGCAAACATTGCAATGTTTTATGATGGCAAATATGGTTTCTTTAACATTTTTGCCCTGCTCCGGCGAAAACTCCCTGATCAATTGCATGGCCGCATCTGCATCAACCAGATTATTATACGAAAGGTCCTTACCATGCAGTTTGTGGAATGATTTTTCCAGGTCACCATAGAAAATTCCCTGTTGATGCGGATTTTCGCCATAGCGAAGTACCATTCCATCCTGCTGAAAGGGATTGAAATGGGAACTGTGGTTGAAATAATTGGATATGGCAATATCGTATCCCGAACAAATGTTGAATGCTTTAGCGGCCAGGATGCGACGTTGTTCCAGCGAAATGGCGCCCTCCTGTGCATCGAGCCACTGCTCCAAAAGGGGATAGTCTTTTTTTGAAGCGATCACCGCCACATCTTTGTGATTCTTAGCCGCTGCCCTGATCATGGAAGGGCCACCGATATCAATTTTTTCAATGATGGCCTGGTCATCGGTGGTATTTGCCACCGTTTCTTCAAACGGATAGAGGTCCACTATCACCAGGTCTATTTCGGGGATCTTAAATTCTGCCATTTCACGCCTGTCGTTTTCATTGTCTCTCCTGCCAAGAATGCCTCCGAATACGGCGGGATGGAGGGTCTTTACCCTCCCGCCCAGGATGGAAGGATAGCCTGTGAGAGATTCTACCGGCACACAAGGAATCCCCAGTGATTCAATGAACTTGTGCGTACCACCTGTAGAATAAATTATTGCGCCTGAATTATGAAGTTTTTTTACAATGGATTCCAGCCCGTCCTTATAAAAAACGGATATGAGTGCAGACCTGATCTTTTTTTGCATAAGATTAATTGCCTTTTTTGAAGCATCTTCCCGCTCTTGTATAAGTTCTGCAGGAAGGATTCTAAAATTCGAGAATATACGCACCCTCATCGGGTACGGAATGGAAGCGCAAAAGTAAACTATCACAGTCATTTTTCCATTGCCTGATTTTCCACGATGGGTTGGAAGTGTCAAACACAAAGAGTTCCGGGTTAAATGCTTGTTTTAATGGCCCTATACGAACCTTGGGGTTATGCGAGAGGATGATGATATCCACATTGATTCCGGTGGAATGGCTGTTAAAAATAAAGCTGCTGTCAATTATCGCAATCCTCTTGCCTCCCAGAAAAATAAAAGGAGGGCTGAGGCTTATGCCGGGCGGCGAATCCCGGGGTTGAAGGCGGTTAATTATCCGGGAAGGATGAACGTAAAATTTACCAGCAGATTCCCCGTCTGTGAGCGATGGATCGCCGATAAACCTATAGTTCCGCCCGCTGATCAAATCAATGGCCTGGAGTTTGGGCACATTATAGATGATGAGTTTGTGTTTTTTTGCACTGAGCCGTAGATCCACGGTTCTCAAAGCGGCAAATCCTGTCAGCGCAATCAATGCGTATTTGACTGCAGAATGTTTTTGGTATATCAGCCAATTTGATGTGGCAACAATAGCAAGATATAACAGAGCCACCTGAATCAGGTTCACCTGCAGATCGCTCGTAACGGCGAAGGGAATCCGGTTAATGGTTTCAATGAAGCCGTTCATGAATTTCAACATCCACGACACTAAGCTACCCAGGATGGTCGCGATTGTGGGAAAGATTGCCAGGCCGCAGAGAAATATCTCTCCATATAAGATCAGGCCGGAAAGAGGTACCGCAAGCAGATTAGACAGCAGGAAAAGGTTGGGCAATTGATGAAAATGGAATATGCTGAGTGGAGTGGTGAGCAGCTGTGCTGAGATGGTTACCGCGTTTAATTTCCAAATGGCTTCGATGATCCTGCTACGAAAGGAAAATAGTTGACTTATATGCCTGTAAAAAATAACTATGCTTAGCACGGCCGCATACGACAATTGAAATCCGGCATCCCAGAGATAAAAAGGATCATGGCAAAGGAGAAAAAATGCGGAACCCGCCAGGCTGTTATAAATGAAGGCCTTTTTGGAAATGGCCTGCGCAATGACCATGAAAGAGAACATGGCTGCGCTTCTTAAAACGGAAGGCCCTCCACCCGCCATAAGGCTGAAGAGCCAGAGTGCCGCCAAAATAATCGCGGCGCCTAACCAACGGGTCTTCCTGTTCTGGAGCAAACGCCGGATTACCAGGATCAGTAAACCATAGATCAGTGCCAGGTGCATTCCTGAAATTGCGATAATGTGAACCACACCGGTATTTGCGTAGGCCTGAACGAGGTTCCTGTCCAGATCATCTCTATAACCCATGAGCAGCGCTTCGGCTACTCCCTCCTCCTTTACCCCGGAAATATAGCGATGCAGGATGTTAAGGACCATTTTGCGGGAAGACTGGAGCCACAGGGAGAGAGAGAATCCTTTTATTTCTCCAGTCACTGAAAATTCATCCGGCAGGAGATAAACCTGATGCGTGATGCCCTGCAACAGGCAATAGCGTTTATAATCAAATGAACCAGGGTTGCCAGAGTTCTGGATGGGTTGCATTGATTTCCTGAATACAATTTGAGATCCTGCATGCAATCCTTTTATGACCAACGGATCTTTTTTGAAGTAGATGATGATCTTACCGCTTACTGCAAAGATGCTGTCGCCTTCAGACAGGCCGAGCAGGCTGGCGTTGTCTCTATATGATTGATTCTTTTCGAGCGGAGATTCATCCAAATTCACAATAACGGCGGTGGCTGGCATGTAATGGTGACCAAACCATTTTTTGTGATGCGTTATGTTTTGATCATAAGCCAGCACTACTCCGAATATGAACAAGATTGAGAAGATCAGGAATCCATTCATCCAGGCCAGCCTGAATCGGAGCCAGGGGCTAAGTGACCGAAAGCTTAAGAACAGAAAAACGAAAGCCAGGCCGGCCATGATTGCGGGCCTTAACGAAATATTGAAATAATCCTGGCTTTGAATGCCTGAAATCAACGGAATCAGGAGCCTGATAAAAGGAGCGGGTTTCCACAATGCTGCGGAATAAGTTAGCATGAGGATAAAATAAGAAAGGGATTTTTCTTATGCAATTCTGCTTGAACTATATTTGCATGGTAATGCCTTTTGGATCAGTTCATCATCCGGCACCCCTTACCTCGGATAGAATCTTCAAATTGTGATAATTGCAAATTAGATCAAGGGTTTCCCTCATCGAAATTGTCTGACGAAATTTTAGGTAAATGAGACTTTTCTTTTTTTTAATTGGGTTTCTCATCGTATCTGGGTGCGCATCAACACGGATATATATCTTACGTCATGCCGAGAAATCGGGTGAGCCGGCAGATAATCCGCACCTCTCCGAGGCCGGGAAAATCAGGGCCAGGGATCTGGCCGGCGCAATTCATAATAAGCATATTAAGCAGATATTCGCCACGCCCACCAATCGTACATTTGAAACAGTTGAACCCCTCAGTAAGCGTTTGAACGTTCCAGTTGAATATTATACCAACGATACGCTGTTGAAATTTCTGATTCGGGTTGTGAGGTCTGAAAAAAGCACCGTTATTGTAGGGCATTCCAACACTATAATCAGGATGCTGGACGAATTGCAGTTGCCGCATCAGGTAAAGGAAATTCCCGACAATGACTACGACAATCTCTTTATAATAAAAGTGAAGACGAAGAATCCAGGGGGCTATGCGTATAAATTGAAGGAGACTACTTATGGAAAGCTCTCACCTCCTGCCGGCGACAGTTCCCACCCTGCAATGATGATGAAGTAAATTATGTGGAAAAAATTTTGCTACCCTGTTATGAAGTGCAGGCGTAAGCGAAATTAAAAAATATGTTTTTGAATGAAAAGCCACCGATAGCGCATGCACACAATCATTTACTCAAATGCATACTCCTCTCCTTATACAATTGTCTGAAATAAGGATCCCGCAAATCTTTGATGAACCGTATTGCTTCACCCGTAGATTTCATTTCCGGCCCTAATTCCTTATTGACGCCGGGGAATTTGTCGAATGAGAATACGGGTTCTTTGATGGCAAACCCTTTCAGTTTCTTTTCGAACTTAAAATCCTTCAGCTTGTTTTCGCCGAGCATGATCCTGGTGGCGATATTCAGATAGGGTATCTGGTATGCTTTCGCGATGAAAGGCGTGGTACGCGAGGCCCTGGGATTTGCCTCAATTACGTAAACAGTCCCATCTTTTATGGCGAATTGAATATTGATCAAACCTTTTATGCTGAGGGTCCTGGCGATTCTTTCGGCATAGACTTCCATGGTAGTCACTTCCATTGGCGTGAGGTTAAAGGCGGGTAAAACAGCGTGGCTGTCGCCGCTATGAATGCCTGCGGGTTCTATATGTTCCATTACGCCCATCACGTGAAAGTCATCGCCATCGAATATGGCGTCGATTTCGGCTTCCTGGCAGCGATCCAGGAAATGGTCAATCAGGATCTTGTTTCCGGGAAGGTGTTTCAGCAGGCTCAACACGCCTTTTTCCAGTTCTTCGTCATTCAATACGATCCTCATCCTTTGTCCACCCAAAACATAGCTGGGGCGCACCAATACGGGGTAGCCTACCTGCTTTGCCACTTCAATCGCGTCGTCTGTATCGTAGGCCGTGCCATAATTGGGATAAGGAATACCCAGTTCTTTGAGGGTATCACTAAAGCGGCCCCTGTCTTCTGCAATATCCATGCTGTCGAATGAAGTGCCTACTATCCTGATGCCTTTTTCGTGCAGGCGCCTGGCCAGTTTCAACGCAGTTTGCCCACCCAGTTGCACGATGACGCCATCGGGCTTTTCATGTTCTACTATTTCCCAGAGGTGCTCCCAGAATACAGGTTCAAAATAGAGTTTGTCGGCAATGTCGAAATCGGTTGAAACTGTTTCGGGATTGCAATTCACCATGATGGCTTCATAGCCGCATTCCTTAACGGCTATCAATCCGTGCACGCAGCAATAGTCAAATTCTATGCCCTGGCCGATCCGGTTAGGCCCCGAGCCAAGCACAATGATCTTTTTCTTTGAAGAAACATGGCTTTCGTCGGCATGACCCTCTTCGAATGTAGAGTAGAAATAAGGGGTCTTCGCTTCGAATTCAGCGCTGCAGGTATCAACCATTTTGTAAACGCGCGTCAATCCCAGTTTCTTCCTTCTTTCATAAATATCCTCGTCGCTTCCGTCTTTCATGATCCTGCAAATCTGCTCATCGCCGAATCCATGGCGTTTGGCTTCTTTCAGCAATTCATCTGGCAGGGTTTCGGTGTTATGATGGGCGATTTCCTTTTCAAGCGTGGCGATTTTCTGGATCTGGTAAATGAACCAGCGGTCGATGCCTGTGACCTCGCAGATGCTCTTGACACTTACGCCCATCATAAGGGCGTCTTTGATGCGGAAAAGGCGGTCCCATTTTGGTATTCTGAGATAATCCAAAATATCTTCGGAGTGCATCAGGCTTTTTCCATAGTAACCCAGTCCCACGGCCTCATTCTCCAGACTCTGGCAGGCTTTCTGGATGGCTTCGGTGAAACTTCTGCCAATAGACATCACTTCCCCAACAGATTTCATCTGCAGGCCCAGAGTATCATTGGCGCCCTTAAACTTATCGAAATTCCAGCGCGGGATTTTTACAATAACGTAGTCCAGCGCAGGTTCAAAATAGGCGGAAGTAGATTGTGTGATCTGGTTCTTGAGTTCATCCAGTGTATAACCGACCGCCAGCTTGGCCGCGATTTTTGCGATTGGGTATCCGGTGGCTTTGGATGCCAGGGCCGAGGATCTGCTCACTCTGGGATTGATCTCTATGGCGATGATTTCTTCGGTTTCGGGATTCAGCGCAAACTGCACATTGCAGCCGCCGGCGAAATTCCCAAGATCGCGCATCATGGTGATGGCGGTATTGCGCATCAATTGAAAAGCCGTATCACTCAGGGTCATTGCCGGGGCCACAGTAATGGAGTCCCCGGTGTGCACACCCATCGGATCAAAATTCTCCACTGTACAAATAATGACCACATTGTCGTTGGCATCGCGCAGGAGTTCTAATTCAAATTCTTTCCAACCCAGAACGGCTTTTTCTACCAGCACTTCATGTATGGGTGAAGCTGAAAGACCACGATTCAAAGCCTCATCGAGGTAATCTTTGCTCAGAACGAAGCCTCCGCCTGTTCCTCCCAGGGTGAATGAAGGACGTATCACCAGGGGAAATCCGATTTCCTGTGCAAATTCTTTTCCTTCCAGAAATGAATTGGCTGTTTTGGCAGGAGCCACAGGGATTTTCAATTCAATCATCCACTGACGGAATTTTTCACGGTCTTCGGCTTTTTCAATGGCCTTAATATCCACACCAATCAGCCGCACTCCATATTTTTCCCAAAGACCCAGTTCTTCGGCTTCTTTGGCCAGGTTGAGGGCTGTTTGTCCTCCCATGGTTGGCAGTACAGCGTCAATCTTATTCTCTTCAAGAATCTGTTCAATGCTCTCCGCATTTAGTGGAAGCAAATAGACCTTGTCTGCCATCATGGGATCCGTCATTATGGTAGCGGGGTTGCTGTTTATCAGAACCACTTTGATCCCTTCCTCGCGCAGACTCCTGGCGGCTTGAGAACCTGCATAATCAAATTCGCATGCTTGTCCGATGATGATGGGACCGGAACCAATGATGAGTACGGTCTGGATAGAATTGTCTTTCGGCATTCTTGCAACTACTTGTTAAAGATTTGAAAGAGTAACTGGTGCTTCTGAAAGGCTGCTGCCGGGTGGTCCCGCTCATTCCTGGTACCGGCAGTGCATAAAAAAACCGGGATTTCGGACCCGGGGTGCAAAGGTAAGGGTTGAGCAGGATATTCAGAAAAATCCCGCGAAAAACAAATTCGTGGTGGCGAGGAAATGTCCGGAGCCGGTGAATCTTTGCCTTACATGGAGCCGAAATGGAACTTATTCTCCTGCTATTAGTTCCCGGAGCCGAGCTTTAAATATAGACTGTATTCAGGATTTTCCGGCTTTGAAAACAAAAAGCCCCAAAAGATTGGGGCCTCAGAATATATGTGGATAAACTTAACTGTTGTGAAAAGCCGAGAATTCAAATTCATCCAGAACTACTTCAGATTGCTCTTTAGGGATAATCTTCTTCATATCTTCATAACGAGTCCTGATCCTGGAGATGAATCTTTGTTTAGCTTCAGTTCCACGAAAGGTGCCGATTAATGATGCGGTCATCAGAGCCAGCGTAATAGCCATTTTTCTTTTCATCCCTTTCATAACATTTCATTTTAGAAATTCTACCATCAACATATAGACAATATATATACGCTAAATGCTGTTCCAGAGTTCGAAAAAAAACATACCACAATGTGGGTATTTCCCAGCAATATTTTCCGTTCACCTTATCAAATATCAATATCAGTCTCACCCAGGCATAATATTCATTGCCTGCTTCAAATAATTCCTGCTTCCCAATGGATAATGGACGGTCGGGAAACGCCTGTTTTATTTATGGCAACAATCAAAAGGTGAGATCCTCAATTTCCAGAATTACTCACACTTGGCATAGGACGTTTTGGAAAATAGAAAGAGCAGTCTCAATTTTCTAGAAGCACAGAAGTGTTTCTTATAATTCAAAGAAAGTGCCAGAATTTTCAGATCAATGAAAATTCGAAGTAATTTTTTATGAAATGAAGTTGATTTAATTTCCCGGAGCAATATCACCATCTCCGGATATCCATGGAAACCGCTACCAGAGAGCTTTTGAGAAGATCCGGAATGAAAAGAATATTTCCCGGCCTTGCTGTTGCATGGATTTAGCTGGCTGGCTGGATGGTTTAGCATTCTCCGAATTCAATTACCCAGTCAGATTCAGAACTGTGCAGGAAATGCAGCCCGGCCTTCATTCGCCGTGGCCGGCTTCATTTTCCGAAAGGCAGAATCATATGGATCAATGGAAGAATAAGCCTGAAAAAGACCGGAAGAATTAAATGCAGGTGCCCCGGGTATAAAAATACCTTCACCAGTCAGATCCTGGCATTTCCCATTGCCTGCATAACCGGAACCCGGGTGCCTGGTTGTGGCAGCTAAGCCGTTGGGGTGCCAGCCTGCTTTTCTGCTGTTTTCTTACCAAACAGGTCACCCATTGTTTTTTCAATATCAGAAGAATGTTCTTTAAGGGCATCGGATCCCTTTTGGTGTAATTCCTCAAAATAATCTTTGGCCTTGTCAAAAGCTCCTTCGGCTTCATCCCTGAAATGATTGGCTTTGTCTTTTAGCGAACTCATCATTTTTTCCTTTTCCTCATCGGTCATATTGAGGTACTTGGTTAAACCAACGCCTGCGGCAGCGCCTAAAATGAATGTTGCAAGATGTTTGGAACTGATCATGGTAAAATGTTTTTATAGTTCAACAGTTCAGGGTTAGTTTTGTTCCTAAAATTACTGAATAAGTTCCCTGATGAAATATCTCCTCTTCCTGCTTTCACTTTTCGCTAACACAATCTTTGCCCAGACCAGCATTTTGTCTCCCTATCCACGCGGATATTTCAGGGACCCACTGAACATCCCCATCAGGCTTGCCGGAAATTTCGGCGAATTACGCCCCAATCACTACCACATGGGTCTTGACATCAAGACCAATAGGATTCAGAACTATTCAGTATTTGCGGCGGCCGACGGCTATATAGCCCGCGTGAAAATTGAACCTTTCGGATTTGGAAGGGCCATTTATATCAATCATCTCAATGGATACACCACGGTATATGGACATCTCAATAATTTTAACGCCACCCTGGAACAATATGTGAAGCAGCAACAATACAGGCTTGAATCATGGGCTGTGTTCCTGGAAATACCAGACGGACTTTTCCCCGTAAAAAAAGGCGATTTCATTGCCTACAGCGGCACCACCGGAGGATCGCAGGCGCCACATCTGCATTTTGAAATTCGGGAAACGGCTACTGATATCAATCTCAATCCGCTTCTTTTTGGATTGCCTGTACCAGATCAGATAGCACCTGAAATATTGAGGCTTGCCCTCTATGATCGTAACAGAAGCATCTACGAACAATCCCCCAAAATTATTCCTGTCAGAAAAAAAGGGAAGGCATATGTGACCGCTCCCGCGCTGATCATCACACACACCAACAAGGTGAGCCTGGCCATTACCAGCTATGACCGGCAAACAGGTTCTTCAAATCTCAATGGAATTTACCAGGCTATTTTGTATGAGAATGAATCCGAACAGATCCGATTCACCATGGATCGTATCGGCTATTACAATACCCGGAACCTGAATGCTCATATTGATTATAAAACAAGGGCAAACGGCGGTGCATGGTTGCAGCACCTGACTGAATTGCCAGGATATCAAAACAGTATTTACCAGCGCGGGAAAGGAAATGGAGTGATAAACCTCGCCGATGGAAAAGTGCACAATATTAAGATCCTGGTGAAGGATGTTTATGGTAATAGTGCCCAACTCAGTTGCAGGCTTCAATACAGGATGCCGGTTGCCACAAAGCAGGACTATCCTGGTAAGATGTTCTACCCAGGTATGTTGAATGTGGATGGCGCTGCCGATTGTGAGTTCTATGTGAGTGAGAAAGGACTCTATGATTCCGTCCATATCAATTATAGAAAGACAGTATCTGCAAATGAACAGGTGGTTTCAGCCATTCATTCCATTGGTGAAGCATATATTCCATTGCAGGATTCGCTGGTGGTTCGCATCAAACCCGACAGGGATATAAGCCCGGAGCTTATGGACCGGGTAGTGATGCAGCGATTTGCCGGCTCAAAAAATGAGGTTCTGAAAGTTCGTTGGCAAAGAGGATGGGCCTCGGCCGCATTCAGGGAGTTCGGGAATTTTCAATTGGTGGTGGATAGCTTTCCACCCCAAATCAGCCCGGTTGGTTGGACTAATGGAGCCGATATCAGTAAGGCAAGCCGGATCACCATAGCAGTAGATGACAATTTAAAGACTTACAAGAATTTCAGGGCCGAACTAGACGGTAAATGGCTTCGATTTACCAATGATAAAGGCGGCAATTTCATTTATATCTTTGACGAAAATTGCCGACCCGGTGCACATGAATTAAGAATCAGGGTGGAAGACGAAGCAGGCAATTCCCAATCAGAAACATTCAGATTCCTCAGATAAATAAGGATCATGAGGCCTCGCAAGATCATTCTGTATTTGCAATGAGGAAAAATTAAACTCCTGATATTTATGCTCAAAGTTAAAGAAGGAGACAAGGCCCCGGCTTTCAGGGGTATAGACCAGGATGGGAAAAAAATCAGCCTGGCCGATTACAAAGGGAAAAAAATCGTTCTCTATTTTTATCCCGAAGACGATACACCAACCTGCACGATACAGGCATGCAACCTGCGGGATAATTATACTCTTCTTAAAAGAAACGGATTAACGATATTGGGTGTGAGTGCAGATACTTCCGCCAGGCACAAGAAATTCGAGGCCAAATATAAACTTCCTTTCACCCTGATAGCAGACCCTGATCATGCCATCATTGACAAATATGGAGTTTGGGGCGAAAAACAATTGTACGGACGAAAATATATGGGTCTCCACCGCACTACTTTTCTAATTGATGAAAAAGGGATTATCAGGAAAATTTTTTTGAAGCCCAGGAATAAGCAGCATGCCGAAGAAATTGTGAAAGCCTGGAATGAATTGGAGAATAAAAAATAGGCGAGTGGTTTAGTGGCGATTTGAATGGACCCGGAACATGGTTCAACTTCTTCTGGTTCGGAATAATATTGGCGACTCAGCATACCAACAATACGTAGCTTCTCAATGGTCTTGATTCCAATCCAGGCAACAAAACAGAAAGTACTTAACGAAGGCCCAGCCACTCCACTTCACCAAAGTCGAATTCCTGCTCAAAGCCTCTTTCAACTATTAATTTCCCCTGGCTGCTCACGGATCTCACAAAAGCTTCAAAAACTATATTGTCCTTCTTGAGTCTCACCGGTTCATTAAGCCTGAATAACCTGGATCTGTATTCTTCAAGAATGGCCTCACCTGCATTTGTGATCAGTTGCGAATATCTTTTCTCCAGAAATGCGGTCAGTTCCGCAACAAGAACATTGAGGTCATAGTCCTTGCCAGTTATCTGCTTCAATGAAATGGCATTGGGAACAGGATCGGGGAAATGGATCTGGTTAATATTGATTCCAATACCAACCACGGCATAAAGCCATTCTGGTCCATGAATTAGGTTCTCTATCAGGATGCCTCCTGCCTTTCTGTCATCCCAATAAATATCATTGGGCCATTTTATGCTTGTAGGTTCCCCAGCATAAGAGGCAAAAAAATCCAGGCAAGCCAGGGAAACAGCCGCATTCAGGAGGAAGGTTTGAGAGGGGCGCAGTTCATGGGGCTCCAATACAAGGCTCATCATGATATTCAGGCCAGGTTCGGATTTCCATTGTTTTCCTCTCTGGCCTTTTCCCTCGGTTTGATCCAATGCAAAGTAGATAGTGCCATGCGTTGTCAAACGAGCATGAACCCTTGCCATGGCATAGTTGTTGGTGCTGTTTATACACGGTAAAATAACCAGTGAATGGCCGAATGATTGCATCGGTGGATAAGGAATTAATTCCTATTTTTGAGCAAGTTAGGAATTAGGCGGAATTGTGGAGGCTGACAAAATGGAAGCATATTCAGGAAGAGCAGGAAAAAGTGATTTTTGTGGGTTGAAAATGCGGAAATAGTCTGGCCAAATGAGGGTGCAAGACCCGTTTTCGGTTCAGCCACCGGAAAGGAAAAGCAGGCAGGATAAGCGATACATCAAAGCTGTTCATGAAATTTGTGGCAGAGCATGATGCAAATCCCGGGACCTTCAAGGCCGGGTTTATCTAAACCGGCCCCAAAATAAAGACCATCAAACCAACCAGTGACAACTGGCAAACTTAAAACTGAATTGTATTGGCAGCATTACAGGCTTTAGCTACCCGTCCCAAACAGGCAGCCAAATTGACGAGGAATAGTAAGTTTTTTAAAACCATTATCAACGCTATCCAGGAAAAGAAGGGCGAAAACATTGTATCACTGGACCTGCACAAGGTACATGAGGCAGTCGCAGATTTTTTTATCATTTGCGAGGCCACATCACATGTGCAGGTAAAGGCAATTGCAAATGCAGTGGAGGAAGAGGTAAGGAAGAATTGCGCTGAATTACCATACAAACATGAGGGCTACCAGGCCCTGCAATGGGTACTGATTGACTATGTGAATGTGGTGGTTCACATTTTTTTACCCGAAATAAGGAGGTTTTACAGGTTAGAGGAAATGTGGAGTGATGGCGATATGGTGGAGCATGAGGATTGAATTGAGGGGGCTTAGCATTTTGTATTTAACTCCAATCGTTCCGCACTTGGATTTTTAACACAACAAATTGAGCAATATCTTTATTAATATTAATTACTAAGCGAAGTAAGTATTATGGCACAGGAAAATGATCAGGGCAGAATGCCAGGATTTAAGAGAAATGAAGGAGGAGACGATAAGTCACCCAAGCGAGGGCCAAGATTCAGCATATACTGGATATATGGTATTGTAGCTGTTGTGCTGGTTGGATACCAGCTTTTTAAAGGAGTCAATACTCCCGCAACCGTTACAAATGACCTTGTTTTCCGGCAAAAAATGCTCTCCAATAACGACGTGGAAAAGCTGGAACTCGTTCGAAACAAGGATCTGGTGAGGGTTTATATAAAGAAAGACAGCTTAAACAAGAGCATGTACAGGGAACTATTGGGCGATAAATTTGCCATGGCTGCAAAGCAGGATGCACCCCAATTTCAGTTTGACGTGCCTGATGCTAAAACCTACACTGAAAAGACTCTCTCAGATTTCTACAAGTCAAACCCCGGCGTACAGGAAGTGCCGGTTAAAATAGTGAGTGATCCGGAATGGTTCGGACCCATACTTAATATTGTATTCCCATTTCTCATGCTGGCCCTGCTTTTTGTGCTCATGATGCGCAAAGTGGGTGGCCCGGGTGGTGGGGGCGGTCCCGGTGGAATATTCAATATCGGCAAATCCAAAGCTACTTTGTTTGAAAAAGGAACAAAAGTGAATATCACTTTTGCAGATGTGGCAGGCCTGGAAGAAGCCAAACAGGAGGTCATGGAAATAGTGGACTTCCTGAAGAATCCCAAGAAATATACTGCCCTTGGGGGAAAGATTCCCAAGGGAGCCCTGCTGGTAGGCCCTCCCGGTACCGGCAAAACCCTGCTTGCAAAAGCAATGGCGGGGGAGGCACAGGTGCCCTTCTTCAGCATGAGCGGTTCCGATTTTGTGGAACTGTTCGTGGGTGTGGGAGCAAGCCGCGTTAGAGACCTGTTCAAACAGGCACGTGAAAAAGCGCCTTGTATCATTTTTATAGATGAAATCGATGCCATTGGCCGCGCGAGAGGAAAGAATATGATGATGAGCAATGATGAAAGAGAAAATACATTGAACCAGTTATTGGTGGAGATGGATGGATTTGGAACTGACAGCGGAATCATCATCCTGGCCGCGACCAACCGGCCCGATGTATTGGATAGCGCCCTGCTGAGACCCGGAAGGTTCGACAGGCAAATCACCATCGACAAACCTGATGTAAGAGGCAGGGAAGAAATTTTCCTGGTTCACTTAAAGCCCATTAAAAAATCAGCCAAACTGGATGTTCATAAACTGGCCGAACAAACACCCGGATTTGCCGGCGCCGATATTGCCAACGTTTGTAATGAAGCCGCGTTGATAGCTGCCCGTAAGGGAAAGAGTGAAGTGGAAATGGATGATTTCCAGGATGCGATTGACAGGGTGATCGGAGGCCTCGAGAAGAAGAACAAGATCATATCTCCCGATGAAAAGGAGATCATTGCCTACCATGAAGCAGGCCACGCGGTTTGCGGATGGTACCTCGAGCATGCCTACCCTCTCTTAAAAGTGACAATTGTACCCAGGGGATCGGCGGCGCTTGGTTACGCGCAGTACACGCCCAAGGAACAATACTTATATAATACGGATCAATTGATGGATCAGATATGCATGACACTCGGCGGAAGGGCATCTGAAGAGATCTTTTTCGGGAAAATTTCCACAGGCGCGAGCAATGACCTGCAGCAAATCACCAAAATCGCCTATTCAATGGTTACTGTATATGGAATGAATGATAAGATCGGTAATATCAGTTACTATGATCCGCAACAGGAAAATTATTTTACCAAACCATTCAGTGAAGAAACCGGGAAATTAATAGATGAAGAGGTGCGAAAGCTGATTGAAAAGGCTTACGTACTTACCAAGAAACTCCTCATCGAAAAAAGGCAGCAGGTGGAGATCATTGCCAAACAATTACTCACCCGCGAAGTATTGTTTCAAAGCGACCTGGAGCAGTTGATTGGCAAGAGGCCCTATGAAGAAAAGAAACCTGCCGACGTAGTACACGACCTCCCAGACAGTCATCATGCCGTAACCAACGGAACCGAAGATGGTGAGGGCATAAGCGCTGAAGTGCCACCCGCAGAAAGCGTTCCTAAATAGTAATCCACATCATAATGAAGATATCCCCTGCAAAGGAAAATATTCTAAAAAAAATACGCAAGGCACTGAGCACACCGGTGCCTTTGCCTTTTCCCCAGAGCGAAGGAAATAATACCGTATTCCAGCCCGCTACGGAGGAACTCGAATTGATTTTCGCGGAGGAATTCAGCAAATTGCAGGGGAAATTCGTGTACTGCGCAGGTTATAGGGAATTGGCGGATCAACTCTCGGCCCTGGTGAGGCAAATGAAATGGTCAGAGATCTATTGCGTGGAAGAAGACATTAAGGCTAAACTTGCCGAGCAGGGATATGCGCAATTCTCAGAAAGGCCACTCGAATCCTCTCATGCAGCTATCACGGGCTGCGAATTGCTGATTGCCAGAACCGGCACAATTGTAATGAGCAGCGCCATGCAAAGCGGGCGCACAACCAGTGTTTATGCACCCGTTCATATATGTATCGCCGGTATGAACCAGTTGGTGTATGATGTTAGAGAAGGCCTGCAGAAATTAAAGGAAAAATATAAAGGGAAGATGCCCTCCTTTATCACCTTCGCGTCGGGACCCAGCCGCACGGCAGATATTGAAAAGACCCTGGTGGTTGGCGTACACGGGCCCAAAGAAGTCTTTGTCTTTCTTCTCGATCAGCCAACTCCCTGACGCAAAAATTAAATTGCTATTTTTACCCGATGCAAATCCCTCCAGATAAGCGAGTATATTTCCTTTCTGATTTTCATTTGGGTGTGCCTGATAGACTCACCAGTATCCAGAGAGAAAAATTACTGGTGAAATTTCTGAATGAAATCAGGCATGACGCCGCCGCTATTTTCATAGTAGGCGATCTCTTCGATTTCTGGTATGAATACAAAAAAGTGGTGCCAAAGGGATTCGTACGCATACTGGGAAAAATGGCGGAGATTGCGGATACAGGAGTGCCAGTCTATTTTTTTGTTGGCAATCACGATATGTGGATGAACGGGTATTTTGAATCAGAATTGAATATCCCGGTATATCACGAACCCCAGGAATTCGAATTCAACGGGAAAAAATTCCTGATAGGACATGGGGATGGCTTGGGCCCCGGCGACCAGGGATATAAATTCCTGAAAAAAATATTCCGTAATAAAATTTGCAGGTGGTTATTTGGTGTACTTCCCCCATTCGTGGGAATGGGGCTCGCTCATTATTTCAGCCGATCCAGCAGGGCGGCCACCGGCAAAGATGATTCACATTTCCTGGGGGAAGATCAGGAATGGCTAATTGTTTATTGCAGGGAGGTGCTTCAAAAAAAGCATTTTGACTATTTCATTTTCGGTCATCGCCACCTGCCCATAGATTTCAGGCTGAATAATGAGAGCAGGTATATCAATCTGGGTGACTGGATACGTTATAACAGCTATGCGGTATTCGATGGCGTTAATCTGGAATTGAAATATTACGAAAAGTGAAGAACCTGATCTGGCTCATATTATTCATGCTGGTGCTGATTTGCGTGCAGGCGCAGACCGATTCTGCCTTCAAATTGAAGCAGATCTATGAGGCCGTTGTGAATGATTTCGCCGTGGATAACCTGGGAAATCTTTACATCATCACACCCACTGATCAGCTAAAAAAGCTGAATGCAAAAGGAGATTCGGTAGGAATATTCAATGAGGTGCGTCGTTTTGGAACACTTTATTCAATGGACGTTACCAATCCAATGAAGCTGATCTTGTATTACAAGGATTTTTCTACCATTGTAATGCTAGACAGGTTCCTGAATACTATCAACGTCATAGACCTGCGCACACATGGTATTTTGCAGGCGAAGGCCGTGGCGCTTTCTTACGATAACAATGTTTGGATATATGATGAACAGGCGGCCAAATTGAAGAAGCTTGGTGACGACGGAAGATTACTGAGTGAAACAGTGGACCTGCGGCAGGCCATGGATGAACCGCCTATACCCGAAAGAATTATCGACCGCGACGGATACGTTTATTTGTGTGATAGCAGCCGGGGAATATTTTCATTCGACTATTATGGCTCCTTCAGGAACAGGCTCCCCATCCTGCACCTGCAGGATGTACAGGTGATTGGAAAAACCATAGTGGGCAGGCAGGATGACCATTTCGTAAGCTATACCCTGGGTACTCTCGAGCTCAGGGAATCCTCACTTCCCAAATCAATACTGAAATCGAAAAAGCTCATTATTATGCCGCAGGGAATATATGCGTTGGCTAATGACAGGATCGGGTTATATTCCTTCAAATGAATTATCTGGTAATTTTGTCCCCATTCTATCAGGGGACGCAAAATGATTGGATATGAATAATTTTTTCGACAGGATAGTTCTGGATAACCGGATGGGGGATTATTGTATTGTGCTTGCGGTGATGCTGACAGTTTATATTCTCAAGAAATTCTTCAGCAAACCACTGGCCAGGGCAATTATAGTAAGTATGAGAGTGGTGGGTAGAGAGATTGACGAGAAGGCTTTTGTGGACCTCATTCTGGAACCTTTGGAAATTTTCCTTGTGCTGCTCGCTTCCATTATCGCATTGTCTACTTTGAATTTTCCCAGTGTTCTATATTATAAATTCTTCAGGAGCGATACCAAAAGCGCTTTGGACACGCTGGCAATTTCCGTTCTGATCATCACTTTTTTCTGGGTTCTATTACGCATGATCGATTACCTCTCGATTGTGATGGAAAAAAAAG
>CALFNL010000125.1 GCA_937902875.1 uncultured Bacteroidota bacterium
AGGTAGCAGATGATCGTGCCGCGCTGCAATGCTTCTTCAATTTCAAATAAAGTAACACCGGGCACAAAACCATCTTTAACGGCCTTATCCCAGGTCTTAGAATTCTTGCGTTGCCCCACAATTACATTGATGCCATTATCTCTCTGGTTCAGCGCCTGACCCGGGCCCTGAACACCATAACCAATCACAGCGATGGTTTCGTTTTTCAAAACCTGCTGTGCCTTCAGCAATGGGAATTCATCCCTTGTTACAACATTTTCTTCTACTCCTCCAAAAATTAATTTTGCCATGATTGTTTGTTTAAGAAGTTTATTGTTTAAAATATTTTTTCGACTATCTAACGTTATGGATTACATGGTAAATACTTCATCCTTTTTGTCAAGGAATTCATTTTCAACCGTTTCTTCTCCCGGTTCTGTTTCCTCAAATTCTTTCAGCTTTTCATGAAATCCTTTGCTGTCTTTGATGATGGCCACCCGGGCACTCCTTACGAATTCAATCAGGCCAATGGGTTCAAGCACTTCTACGAGTTTATCGGTCTCTTCACGATGGCCTGAGGTTTCGAATATGGTGTAATCCTTACGGATCACTACGGCCCTGGCTCCATATTCCCTGAGCAGTCTTTCCACTTTCACTTTTTCGGCGATTTCATCCGTAGGAACTTTATAGAGAGCCAACTCCTGCCAGATGATCTCCTCATTAGTGTTGTAATAGGCTTTCAGCACTTCCACTTGTTTCTCAATCTGGCGCACGAGTTTTTTCACGGTGTCTTCCGATTCATTGATCACGATGGTGAACCTATGGATGCCTTCCACTTCGGAAGGCGATGTATTGAGGCTTTCCACGTTGATCTTTCTCCTGGAAAACAAGATTGCGATGCGGTTGAGTAAACCGATATGATTTTCCGTATAAACGGTGATGGTATATTCCTGTTTCAACATGATCTGTGAGTTTAACTTTTTTGAATGATTGCAGTAGTGGTTACTTTAATCTGATCTCCCCCACACCGCAGCCCTGTGGCACCATCGGGAATACATTGTTTTCCTTGCCCACCTTCACTTCAAGCAGGTAGGCTCCTTCGTGATCCAGCATGGTCTTTAGGGAACTCTTCAGTGAATCTCTATTAGATAGCTTTTGGGCTGGTATGCCATAGGCATTTGCCAGGGCTACAAAATCCGGGCTGGCAATGTCAACAAATGAGTAGCGCCTGTCGTTAAACAATTGCTGCCATTGCCTGACCATACCCAGGAATTCATTATTCAGGATGATTATTTTCACATCCACATTGTTTTGCATGATGGTACCAAGCTCCTGCAGCGTCATTTGGAAACCACCGTCTCCGATCACCGCCACTACGGTCCGTTCGGGCGCCCCGTATTTTGCGCCTATGGCTGCGGGTAAAGCAAAGCCCATGGTGCCCAGGCCCCCCGAAGTGACACTGCTTCTGCTGTCCTTGAATTTGGCATATCTGCAGGCAACCATCTGGTGCTGACCTACGTCCGTAACTATTACGGCGTTTCCATCCGTCAATTCATTCAGCACTTTTATAACTTCTCCCATGGTCATTATATCCACAAGAGGGTTCAGTTCTCCCTGAATCACGGTATCCATTTCCTCCTGCTGGCAATTCCTGAATTTCTGCAGCCAGTCGGGGTATTCTTTTTGTTGAATGAGCGCAGTCAACTGCGAAAGTGTTTCCTTGCAATCACCCCATACCGGAACGGTGGCCTTGACGTTCTTGTCTATCTCGGCCGGATCGATATCGAGATGAATTACTTTGGCTTGTCTGGCATATTTGTCGAGACGGCCCGTTACCCTGTCGTCAAAGCGCATCCCCACTGCTATCAAAACATCGCATTCATTGGTTAGTACATTGGGACCGTAGTTACCATGCATTCCCAGCATTCCTACATTGAGTGAATGTTCGCTGGGCAGGGCACTGAGGCCGAGTATGGTCCATGCCGCCGGAATGCCTCCCTTCTCAATGAATTTCCGGAGTTCTTTTTCTGCTTTGCCCAGAATCACTCCCTGGCCGAAGATCACGAATGGTCTTTCTGCCTGGTTGATCAAATCGGCCGCCTCCTTCACGTACTCTTTTCGAATGATGGGTTTGGGCCTGTAGCTTCTGATATGGTGACAAGGCTCATAACCGGTGAAGTCGAATTTCTGAATCTGTGCGT
>CALFNL010000126.1 GCA_937902875.1 uncultured Bacteroidota bacterium
TTATATCGCCAATATCAAATCCATTCCCGTAGGATTTACGAAACTCAAAAAAGACAGGGAAGCAAAAGGCCTGCATGGACGGAAGACCATTGAAGTGGAAAGGATATATGTGCTTCCGGAATATCAAAGATCCAAAGTGGGAAGCGAGTTGATGAGGCAGTGCAAGGATATAGCCCGCGCCGAAAAATTCGATACGATCTGGCTCCAGGTATGGCAGCAAAATCTCAAGGCCATACAATTTTATCAAAAGGCGGGCTTTGTGATATATGAAACAACCACTTTTTCCTTTGATGATATTACGCACAAGGATTTCCTGATGCGCTACGATCTTTACTATTAAATTCGTATATGGGATTTTTTGATAAACTATTCGGGAAAAAAGAAAAGGAAAGCCTGGACCAGGGATTGCAAAAAACAAAGGAAAATTTCCTTTCCAGGATCACCAAGGCCGTTGCGGGAAAGAGCACGGTTGATGAGGAGGTTCTGGATTCCATTGAAGACGCCCTGATAGCTGCCGACGTGGGCATTGACACAACGGTTCAGATCATCAAACGCATTGAGGCAAGAGTTGCAAAAGACAAATATCTCAATACTGCCGAACTCAATAAGATACTGCAGGAAGAAATGGAGGCGCTCCTGGTAAGTGGTCCTGAAACTAATTCATATGATTTCCATTCAGGGCTCCCGGCCAAACCTTACGTGATATTAGTGGTGGGTGTAAATGGAGTAGGCAAAACCACCACAATCGGTAAACTGGCCTATAATTTTAAGAAAGCGGGCAAGTTGGTATTGCTGGGCGCTGCTGATACATTCAGGGCCGCTGCAGTAGATCAGTTGACCATTTGGAGTGAAAGGGCTGGCGTAGGAATCGTAAAGAAAGAAATGGGAAGTGATCCTGCCTCTGTTGCCTTTGATACGGTTAACAGTGGGATCGCAAAAGGAGTGGACGTAATTCTGATAGATACGGCCGGACGTCTCCACAATAAGGCGCACCTGATGGAAGAACTCAGTAAGATCAAAAGGGTTGTGCAAAAAGTAATTCCGGAAGCTCCACACGAAGTGCTGTTGGTTTTGGATGGATCAACCGGGCAGAACGCAGTTGAACAAGCCCGGCAATTCACCAGCGCTACTGAAGTAACTGCCTTGGCCATTACTAAACTTGACGGAACCGCCAAGGGGGGAGTAGTTCTGTCCATTGCCTATCAATTTAAGATTCCTGTAAAATTTGTGGGTGTGGGTGAAAAGATGGAAGACCTCCTGGTTTTTGACAAACATGAATTTGTAGACAGCCTTTTCAATTTAAATCGCTCCTGAAAAATTTCGAATTATGGGGCCGGATTTAAAAGCGACAACCCCCTGTAAACAGGAGGTTGCCCTTGAAGTTGATTGACACCTAACCCACCATATATATTTGACCCGTCAGCCATCATTGGCATATCAGGTAATGGGTTCTATTTTGAAAAAGGGTATTATTGCTCTTCAATTCTTGCCGCTCCAATCTGTTTAGATAAATACAAATTCCTATTAGGAATCGAAGTCGTTTAACAGGCAAGTCTCAGATAACGGAACTTAATTCTTCGGGATATGTCCTTTCTAGATTTACTAACAGGCTAAGGTTCCTTTTTGTTCAAACGATTCCTTTTTGTTTAAACAATATTCTAAAGTTACGGCTTTCCTCTCTTATTTCAATACCTCTTTGAGGGCAGTTTGTTAAAATTTCCAATATATAAAAACACTTAGATGAATACATTTTGCTGATTTTACGCCGTATTTCTACTTCTCCAGGGCAGATTCTGGCAGCTCAGCTCTTTATTAGTAGCTTTGCCAGCCTGATATGAAAACGAAATCGCTGAAAAAAGATAAAGTAAACGTTATTACCCTGGGTTGCAGTAAAAACCTGGTTGATAGTGAAGTACTTAGCGGCCAGTTAAAGGCCAATGATATTGAAGTGGTGCACGAGAGCAGCCGGTTAGACCACAATATCGTGATCATTAATACCTGCGGCTTTATTGACCGGGCCAAGGAAGAATCGGTAAATAGCATACTCGAGCAGGTGGAAATGAAGAAGAGGGGCAAAATTGATAAGGTATATGTAACCGGGTGCCTTAGTGAACGTTACAAACAAAGCCTGGAAGCAGAGATCCCTGAAGTGGACGCTTATTTTGGCACCATGGAATTGGCCCAGATTCTAAAAAAATTTGGTGCGGACTATAAGACGGAATTGATTGGTGAAAGATTTCTGAGCACGCCTGCCCACTATGCATATCTCAAGATATCGGAGGGCTGTAACCGAACCTGTTCATTTTGCGCCATCCCTCTCATGCGCGGTAACCATGTGAGCATACCCATAGAACAATTAGTTGCGGAGGCGGAATCGCTGGTTCGCAAGGGTGTAAAAGAGATCATGCTCATTGCGCAGGAGCTGACTTATTACGGATTGGATATTTATAAGAAAAGAGAGTTGCCCCGCTTATTGCATGCATTGGCCGATATCAGAGGACTCGAATGGATCAGGCTGCACTATGCCTATCCTTCAAAGTTTCCATTGCAAATTATCGAAGTGATGAAAGAGCGGGAAAATATCTGCAATTATCTTGACATGCCACTGCAGCATGCCAGCGACAGGATGCTGAGTGCCATGCGAAGACAGATCAACAGGGCGGAGATCTGTGAACTGATTGGTTCCATCCGCTCCCTCATTCCCGGCATTTGTTTAAGAACGACCCTGATCGCGGGATTTCCCGGCGAAACGGAAGAAGACCTGGAAGAAACAAAGACATTCTTGAGAGAACACCGTTTCGACCGTGTGGGAATTTTTACCTATTCGCACGAGGAAGGAACTGCCGCCTATGGCCTGGAAGATGATATAGCTCCGGAAGTAAAAGATCGAAGAGCACGGGAATTGATGCAGGTGCAGCAGGAAATCAGCTATGAAAAAAATGCTGAGAAGATCGGGAAGCAGTTCAGGGTAATGATCGATAAAAAAGAGGCAGGACATTATCTTGGCCGCACTGAATTTGACAGCGTTGAAGTTGACAATGAAGTTATCATTGCCGCGAATGAGCCGCTAGCTATCGGCGATTTCGTGCAGGTAAGGATCACCGGAGCCTATGATTACGATCTGGAAGGAGAATTAATCTGTTAGATTCCGCTTATCCCAAATTACTCTTAAGGAAAATCTAAAATGCAATTCATGTAAAACGAATTGCCTAATTTGTCCTCCACTTTTAGCCGGCGATATGAACTATACTGCTCAATGGATCCCTTACGAAATTACAAATGCATTCTCTAAATTGGCCATCGACTATATTCACCAGGATCCTGCATTAAGACCCTTTTATAAATATCCCCCATCTGAAGATGGAATCCTCCAGGCAATCGAAGGCAGAAAATTGTTTCCGCAGGATAGGAATTTGCTGGTGCAGGAATTGAATCGGCAATACGCCGGCCTCGGCTCCGGAAAGGTTCAGGACAATATCGCGTCTTTGGCACACAACAATACATTCACAATATGCACCGCTCATCAGCCAAATATTTTTACTGGCTATTTATATTTTATTTATAAGATCATTCACATTATCAAGCTGGCCGATTCCCTCAACCAGAAATTGAAAGCCTATCATTTTGTGCCGGTTTTTTTTCTTGGGAGTGAAGACAACGATCTGGATGAACTCAACCGTATCAATCTGAATGGAGACGAGCTAATCTGGGACACCGATCAAACCGGCGCGGTTGGAAGAATGAGCACCAGGGGCATCGATCGGCTCATATACCGCATAGAAGGAGAATTGAGTGTTCAGCCCTTTGGTTCGGCCCTGATCCAATTGCTGAAGTCATGCTATCTGCAATCAGATACTATGCAGGAAGCCACATTCAAATTAGTGCATGCCCTCTTTGAGGAATTCGGCCTGGTGGTTCTGTTGCCCGACAGCGCCGCTTTTAAAAGCAAATTGATCCCGGTTTTTGAAGAAGATATCTTTAAGAATACTCCGGGTGAGATTGTGAATGAAACTGCCGCGCGGCTCCAGGAAAAATACCATGCGCAGGTAAATCCAAGAGACATCAATCTTTTTTATCTGGTAGAAGGAATTCGGGAAAGGATCATTCATGCCGGTGATTCTTTTACTGTGAACAATACCAAACTCCGGTTTAGTTCTTCCGAAATGAAAACAGAACTTTGGGAACATCCAGAGAGGTTCAGCCCGAACGTGGTGTTACGTGGAGTTTTCCAGGAAACCCTATTGCCGAATGTGGCATTCATTGGAGGAGGTTCCGAAATTGCATACTGGCTTGAAATGAAAGATCTGTTCGAGCATTTTCAGGTGCCTTATCCGATTTTGATTTTGCGAAATTCATTCCTGATTGCAGATGCCAGGTCGATTGAGAAAGCCGAAAGACTCGGGCTTTCCATTGAAGACCTGTTCAAGAATGAAACAGACCTCCTGAATGAGCTGGTGATAAAGAACAGCAATAATACCTTAAGCCTCACTAAAGAATTGAACCAGACGCGGGAATTCT
>CALFNL010000127.1 GCA_937902875.1 uncultured Bacteroidota bacterium
CGACCTTCGCTCGGCCATCGCCGTAACTGCAGACCAAGCAACGGACGGCTAAGCCTATCATCACCAGAGCGCTCATCACTTTCACACCCAGCCGACGGAGGAAAAAAGGTATCAGCACAATAAATGCGGCTTCCGAAAATTGACCCAGGGTCATGTTGCTGGTTACATTTTTCATGCCGGTTTCAGTCAGGAACAGATTGGTAAAGCTATAATAGAAGGAGAGGGGTATGCAAATGAGTATGGATGCTATGAAAAATACAAGAAAGGACCGGTCTTTAAATAATACAAATGCGTCAACGCCCAGGATTTGAGCGAAAGTAGTTTTGGCTCCCTTTGCTTTGGGGGGAGTATCCGGTAAAAAAAAGCTTAGCAGGCCCAGAAGAAGGGAGGCCGCCGCAGCCATTTTAAAAGTGAATGCAAGTTGGTCAGTGCTAATATGAAACACCTTGTCAATTAACCATCCTGTTGCTATCCAGCCGATGGTGCCCAGCACCCTGATGGATGGAAACTCCTTGCTGGGATCCTTCATTTGGCGAAATGCCACAGAATTTGCCAGGGCAAGGGTAGGAGCATACAAAAGAGAATATAATAGCAACACCCAATAAAAAGAGCTGGGATTATCAATCGTGGTTAGGTAGAATAAAAGGGCCGCTCCGGCGAGGTGCAACACAGCCAATACTTTTTGTGCAGCAAAGAATCGGTCGGCGATCATTCCTACAAAAAAAGGAGATATAATTGTAGCTATAGCCATGGCACTATATGCGGCCCCTACCTGCACTCCGTCTGCATGAAGCACCTTATCCAGATAAGTACCCATCGTTACATACCATGCACCCCAAATGAAGAATTCGAGGAACATCATGGATGAAAGCTGTATCCTGATCGTTGATTTCATAAAGCTGTTGATTTCGTTTTTACCAGAATTGGTGGGTTTTGAATTGGGCAAACAGGAAGTGGAAATTACAAAAGAATGAGACTCCGCTGGAAAAAAAAGGGAATTTTTTCAAGAATAGTCATATATAATCTTTTGAAATCTCAAAGGTTTGATTATTTTTGCGGCACTTCAATTTACGTATATGAAATTTTAATTCCAGGGCTTAAGGATCCCCAAAATTCAAAAACATAAGCGGCGTCAAATTCCATCCTTGAGTCCATCTTCCCCCCGGCCGCAGTTGCAAGTTTATTCTATTTTAATTATCTGATTAATTATTTATCATGACTGAGACCAAGAAAGGCCGGATGCTGTCCGTTTGGCATCTGCTAAAGCAGGCTGTGAATGGAGAGCAGCAAGACTATACGAGCGGAAGCATACGAAGATCTGTTATATTGCTTGCCATTCCGATGATACTGGAAATGTGCCTGGAAAGTGTATTTGCGGTGGTGGATATTTTTTTTGTAAGCCATTTGGGCAAGCATGCCACTTCAACAGTTGGGCTCACAGAATCTGTAATAGCCATTGTATATTCATTGGCCATTGGCGTGAGCATGGCAGCAACGGCCATGGTGGCCAGGCGGGTAGGTGAAAAAAACAGGGAAGAGGCAAACAAATCAGGGATGCAGGCAATCATACTCGCTGTGGCCATCATCACAATTATCAGCGTACCAGGATTTGTATATGCAGCAGACATACTTCGCTTCATGGGAGCTGAAGAAGAAGCCGTGAGGATCGGTTCAGGATATACACGTATCATCATGGGGGGAAGCATTGTTATCATGTTGCTTTTTCTGATCAACGGCATATTCAGGGGAGCAGGCGATGCCATGATGGCTATGAAAAGTTTATGGGTTGCCAATATCAGCAATATCATTCTATGTCCCATACTTATCAGGGGGCTGGGACCAGTTCCTGCCTTTGGTTTGAATGGAGCCGCCATGGCCACTACTATTGGAAGAGGAATAGGCGTTTGTTATCAGTTCTATCATTTATTCAAAGGAAAGGGCATGATCAGTTTCAATTTCAGGCAACTGAAACCCGACTGGAAGATTATTGCTTCCCTGATTAATATCGCCTGGCCTGCAACGCTGCAGTTCCTGATTGCTTCTGGAAGTTGGATTGTATTGGCTATACTGGTGGTTCAGACGGGCCATAGTGATGCTTCCGCTGGATACCAGATCGCCATAAGAGTGGTTTTATTCTTCTTACTTCCGGCCTGGGGAATGAGTAATGCTGCTGCTACCCTGGTGGGGCAAAACCTGGGCGCCAGGCAACCGGAGAGGGCGCAATTATCGGTATTGAAGACCGCCCGGTATAATGCCGTGTTTATGGGATTGGTTTCGCTGATTTTTCTGGTTTTCGCGGAGTCGATCATTACATTCTTTACCAAGGAAGTGGTTGTGCGCCAATATGCAGTTCTGGCCATGCGTATCATCAGCGCAGGATACATATTTTATGGAATAGGAATGGTCATGACCAATGCCTTCAATGGTGCGGGTGATACCCGAACGCCTACCTGGATTAACCTTTTTGGATTTTGGTGTTTTCAGATCCCATTGGCCTACATTTTATCAAAGCCTCTTGGAATAGGACCGGTGGGCGTTTTCATTGCCATTCCGGTGGCGGAAACTGCCATAACCATTACGGCCTATATCTTTTTCAGACGCGGGAATTGGAAATTGTTAAAAGTATAGTATAGACGAAAATGGGAAAGGCTGTCCTAAGCCAGGACAGCCTTTAATTCATCCAGCATTTGTCACCTGCACATTTAAACATACAAAT
>CALFNL010000128.1 GCA_937902875.1 uncultured Bacteroidota bacterium
CCCGCCACATCAACACCTGGAGCAAGAGACTTATATACGCATCTTTTTGCACTGAAGATGGTGGATGATTGTTTTACCAAAGAAAAGCAACAGCAATTCCTGAATGGCATGAAGCAGTTTGAAGCCGGAGTTCAAAAAAAATATTCCAGCCCATTCCTGAAATGCAGCCCCGAAAATAAGAAGGCCATACTGGCCGATTTGGAATCCAGAAAGAATTCCAATGACGACAGCGCCTTTTTCTATGCTACTTTGAAACGGCTGACCATACAGGGATATACCAGTTCGCAATATTACCTGACCAATGTGCAGATATATGAAATGGTTCCGGGACACTATCACGGTTGTGTGCCAGTAACAAATACCAGCAAAAAAGCATCTTAATCTATTATTGACATGGGTGATAAGAAAAAGGATTCATTAAAAGACCGCAGTTTTGATGCCATCGTAATTGGTTCAGGTATGAGTGGTGGTTGGGCAGCCAAGGAACTCACCGGTAAGGGCCTCCATACATTGGTATTGGAAAGAGGCAGAGACGTGAAACATCTGAAGGATTATCCAACAGCCAACAAGTATCCCTGGGAATTCGAGCATCGGGGTGAAATTCCTGCTGACATCCAGAGCGCCAATCCTGTAGTGAGCCGCTGTTACGCTTTCCGGGAAGACGCCATGCATTTTTTTGTAAAGGACACTGAACATCCTTATATACAGGAAAAGCCATTTGATTGGATTCGAGGTTACCAGGTAGGCGGCAAGTCTTTGCTTTGGGCCAGGCAAACACAGCGTTGGAGTGATTTTGATTTCGAAGGACCTGCGCGGGATCAATTCGCAGTTGATTGGCCCATTCGGTATAAGGACCTCGCTCCATGGTACAGCCATGTTGAGAAATTTGTAGGCATTTCGGGCAATAAAGACAATATTCCCAACCTTCCGGATGGAGAATTTCTGCCACCTTGGGAATTGAGCTGCGTGGAGAATTATTTTAAGGATTTTATCGCCAGGAATTATAAGGATCGCCATGTTATCTACGCGCGCTGCGCACATCTTTCGGAACCTCAGCCGATTCACCTGGAACAGGGAAGGGCCAAGTGCCAAAGTAGAACCCTTTGCCAGCGCGGCTGCCCCTTTGGCGGCTATTTCAGCAGTAACGCCTCCACCATACCCTGGGCTGAAAAAACGGGTTTCATGACGCTTCGACCATACTCCGTAGTTGATTCAATCATTTACGACAACAAAAAAGAAAAAGTGACGGGAGTTAGAATCGTAGATGCAAAAACCAGGGAGGCAATTGAATACTATGCCAAAATCATTTTTGTAAACGCGTCCACCATGAACAGCAATCTCATCCTGCTCAATTCAAGGTCGGACCGATTCCCTAACGGATTAGGAAATGATAGTGGAGTGCTGGGCAAATATGTAGCGTTTCATAATTACCGTGCCCGAATTTCCGCCGAGTACGATGGTTTTAAGGATAGCACCACGGATGGAAGAAGGCCTACCAGTGCCTATATACCCAGGTTTCGCAATGTATTTAAGCAGGAGACCGATTTCCTGCGCGGTTATGCGGCGGGGTTTTCCGCTGGAAGATATCCCAGCAGAAATTACGACGGATTCGGAACTGAACTGAAGGACCATTTATTCAATTCTGAACCCGGTCCCTGGAGAGTGGGATCACATATGATGGGTGAAACCATACCAAAAGAAACCAATACGGTGGGTCTGGATCCAGACAAAAAAGATGACTGGGGCGTACCCCTGCTCAGGATCAATATCGCATATGATGACAATGACGAGAAAATGACCATGGATTTCCTGGAGCAGATGACTGAAATGTACACAAAGGCGGGTTTCACCAACATTAAGACAAGCGATTCAAAGCAGGCGCCAGGACTCGATATCCATGAAATGGGTGGCGCCAGAATGGGGCATGATCCCAAGACCTCCGTTCTGAATAATTGGAATCAAATGCATGCCTGCAAAAATGTTTTTGTAACAGACGGAGCGTGCATGACGTCAACCTCCTCACAAAATCCTTCGCTCACGTATATGGCTCTAACCGCCAGGGCGGTTGATTATGCCGTTTCCGAAATGAAGAAAATGAATATCTGAATCTACTCTTAACACAGAATTCAGGTCCGCCTGTCCTTTGCATGGCGGATTTTTTTTGATCCACTCAAAGCCTTCGTGATTTGCAATCGGGTGCCGGTAGCGCCAAACAAATTTTAGAGTTGATCATACTATTGAATAGGATCATAGTAAGTTACTCCGGCGGCAATCTCTTAGCCACTCCAGGGAAAAAATCTGCTGATTCATAATACAGGGACACTAAAAAAACATGCATGTGAGATGGATCATCAATAAAGGTGACCGTTATCATTGTGACTTCAGCGGTCTGAAATTTACTTTGCGGTGTGCTGTTGATTTCACTATAAATTTAAAGTTTATGAAAAATAGATTGTTATTGCTTGCATCGTTGGCCTTCATGGCGGTATCTTGCACAAGTTCCCGCATTATTTCTTCATGGAAGGATCCCGAATCAACTCCTGTCAAATACAAGAAAATCCTGGTGATAGCTTTGTCTCAGCCTGATAACAGTTTAAAGGAAAAAATGGAACAACACCTGGTAGGCGATCTGAAATCTCATGGCATTGAGGCCATTTCTGCTTACGGGCAATATGGGCCAAAGGCATTTGACAACCTGGAAGAAAAAGGATTTCTTGAGAAGATTCAAGCTTCGGGCGTGGATGGAATAATGACTATCGTGTTACTCGATAAAACAAAAGAGCATAACTATGTTCGCGGCTCCGTTCTATATACACCATATGTAATTTACTATAATCGTTTCTGGGGTTATTATTCTACTTTATATAACCGCGTTTATACTCCTGGATATTATGTTACCAACACCGAATATTTTTGGGAAAGCAATTTATATGACGCTTCTACAAAAAAATTGATTTACTCGGTTCAAACGAAATCATTCAATCCAGACAATTCAGCTTCCTTGGCACATGAATATGGCCAGCTGATTATAAATGATATGATCAAGCAGGGAGTGATTGGAAATTAGCGTTCCTGGTTTGGGGCCAGGGCCCAAGTGCTAACGAAGCTGACGGTCTGCCAAAGACTGATGTCAGTATAATTAATGAACTCTCATTGGATGGCATTAGCATTTGAGCATGCCGACCTTGGCTTCGGCATTCGAATTTCCTCCTCACTAAATAGAATTCCCTCATAGATTCTAATATTGGCCAGACGAATTTATTCTCATTGAATTAAACTCAATATGGTTTTTCTGAAAAATACCAAGGCTAACTAAATTCTTTAATCATTTTGGTGGTATGACGGTCTTTTATTCTTACTTTTACGGCTTCAATTTCTCGGGAAGTGGCGCAGCCCGGTAGCGCACCTGGTTTGGGACCAGGGGGCCGCAGGTTCGAATCCTGTCTTCCCGACAACAAAGAATAGCCTTCAATGAGGGCTATTCTTTTGTATATATGCGTGCGTAAGTCTATATACTGCATTCCGCCCTTCATGATAAATATTACATTGGCCGTTCCCACGATATTGAAAACAGGTTGAATAATCATAATGAAGGGTAAGAAAGTTTTACGAGTAAGTATGGACCTTGGGAGATATTGTGACACTGCAAAAAAGAGAACCGGACAGATGAAATGGCGTGCTCACTTCAACTTTGTTTGCGGTGAGGGAGGGATTCGAACCCTCGGTACAGTTTAACCCGTACGGCAGTTTAG
>CALFNL010000129.1 GCA_937902875.1 uncultured Bacteroidota bacterium
CAGGTGCGGGGGCCAAGGAATTGTATGACAAAGCTGTCACCGCCGCGTTCGCCCAACTGGGCCTTACACCCGGTGCATTGCTTGCTGGCGATTATGCTTATCCGGTAGCAGGTTCCTTTGATGCGAAATTGGAAGCCATCATCGTACAAAAATGGGCTTCTTTCCCCGGTACGCACGACCTGGAAGGATTTCTTGAAAGGAACCGGACAGGCTATCCAAAAACCAGCCCCGTGTATTCCACAGATCCCTCCTATATACCCGGGCAAATCGTGTATTCGAAGAATGGGGTAACCGGCGGACTATTTCCAAAGCGCATGTTATTCCCTAATATCGAAAGAAGCCGCAATATCAATACACCTGCAGAAGTTCCTATCACCCAAAAAGTATGGTGGGGCCTTTAGTTCAATCAAAACTCAATTAACATGAAACTATCTATTATAAAAATCTTAATCATCTGTTCTGCTGTGGCGATCCTCCCGGGGTGCGCCAAAGAGCCCTCTTTTAATTACAAGGATGGAACAGTAGGCATTTCTAAAATAATATTCTTCCCATCGGTTCAGATTAAAGGTGACCGCCTAATTATAATAGATCAGGGTACCGCCTTTGCGGATCCGGGTGTGGATGCAAAACTGAACGGACAGGATGTAGCGGTGACTACTACCGGTAGCGTTGATGTTGCTACTCCTGGTGTATATGATCTCCTTTATTCTGCTTCTTCACCTGAAGGTTATAGTGCATCCGATTGGAGAACCGTGGTGGTTATGTCCACTGCAGCAGAAATCGCGACCAATGATTTTTCCGGCACTTATCTGAGGACTGGATTCACCACCAGCACATGGACTAAGACGGGTCGAGGCGTTTATGCCGTTGACAATCCGGGTGGCGCCGGCGTGGGAGCGGGGTTTGTAGTGGTTGTTGTAAACTATGATGACAACAAGATTGCCATCCCACACCAGCAGGCATTCGACCCTTCCATCAATGGGCTCAATACAATTTCCTCTAACAGTGAAGTGTATAATGCAGGATCGGCTCCGGTAACTTATTCCTGGGCGCTGACAGCAGGAGGATATGGAACCCAGAGCAGGACATTTATTAAACAATAAATTCAAATTATTATGATAAGGAATATATTGAAATCATTTATACTGGTTGCCGGGATTGTTGTTTTGCTTGCCAGTTGCAAAAAGGACGAGCCGATTGGCGGAACAGCCACGCAAAACCTCGCAAACGAATGGTGGGTTCAAATAGCTATTGACGGTACACCGGTGGTGCCGGATTTTTTCAAGATTGGAACTTATAATGTTTCCGATAATGTCACCAGCAAATTATGGATCGATGATTTTGGCAATATTTGGCCCTTTAAGATCAAGGTAGATGCCGATGCTAAGGGACAGACTTTTTCAGTACAAAACGCTGCAAGTGAATATACGAATATCACAGTAAGCGTAGCCAACGGAAAAATCCTGACTAACGCTTCGAAAGGTCCGGTTTCAAAGGCGGTTACAGACAGTATTTATTTTGAAGCAGTATTCTCAGATGACCCCGGCACAACCTACCAGTTTACGGGTTATGCGAGGACAAGGTTTTCCGAGGATGATCATTGAGTGACGTAATAATTTCATTTGTGATGAAAGGATTTTATTTGGGCCATTTTTGACTACAAGTATTAAATGAACTCCGGGGATTTTTTCAATAAGCATCCGCAACTCATCCCTGGATAGAGAAAATAAGTTGCGGAGATAGAAGTTTTCTCATGTTTTGGTAACGCAGGTGGTTTTCTAATCACCTGCCCTTTTTTTTGCCCATGCCATCTCTTAAGAAATCCCGGATCATGCGGGGAAATAATCATAAATCACCTATTTTTGCAGCCCTGACAGAAAATGGATGACGGTAGCATATTTCCATAAGGCGGGGTAGCTCAGGCGGTTAGAGCGCAGGATTCATAACCCTGAGGTCTCGGGTTCAACTCCCGATCCCGCTACAAATAAGGGCCCTAATTTTTAGGGCCTTTT
>CALFNL010000130.1 GCA_937902875.1 uncultured Bacteroidota bacterium
TCAGATCGAAGAGATATTGTCTGCAATCGTCCTCACTCCTGAAGCACTCATCCAATTGCCGCAATGCTATTCCACTAAACATACCCCACTATTTACACCCAAATTAAAATAATTCAGGAATTGTCAACCCCTGGTTTTTGCTTTGAGGCCTAAATGGGTAATCCTGTTTGCTTTACTAAAAAGATGGTTTGAAAACGTTATTTCACCCTACCGGGAATGCATTTCAAATATATATATCAACAACGCAAGGTAGCCGCCGGGGGCTTTTTGAAGATATTCTTTGATGGAACGAATGGCCTCAACTAAATGAGCCTGTACAGTTTTGGGTGAAATATTTAATTCCTGTCCAATTTCTTTATAGGATTTTCCATGCTGACGACTGAGCTTGTAAACAAGCTGCCGCTGAGGGGGTAGTGCATTGATAGCTTCATAAATCAAATATTCGCTTCCTTTACCGTCGAACCATTCTTCAATCTCATTATTTCTCAATTGGCCCATTGCTTTACCTATTTCCTTTATCATCCGGGATTCATTGGAAAGTTTTTTCAGGTAATCAAGGGTGCGGTTAGTGGCCATTGTAAAGATGAATGATTGGGGGCTCTTTATTTCGGCAAGTGTCTCCCGCTTACTCCATAGTTTCATAAACACTTCCTGCACAATTTCTTCGGCCATTACCTCCGACTTGATCATCTTCAGTACAAAGGGGTAAATACGACGGTTGTAATGATGAAAAACAATGGTAAAAGCTTCTTCATCATTCTCCGCAATACGGGCAAAGAGCTTTTTTTCATTGGGCAATATGCGGGATGGAATGGTCATGAAGATTTAACAGACTAAATTTACGCAAATCCTTTTTATTTTAGTAATAAGTCAGGCAGGAATGAGTGGCGTGCAAGAGGATGCGACCGCCTCCCTCCGGCGTGGGGCAGACTGCCTGCCAGGAGCAGAGGGGTAGGCCTGTCTTCATTCGGGAGTCATACAGGGGATCCGACTCCAATTTTCGCATTAGCGGTAGATCTTCCAAAAACGCGCGGACTAATGTGCTTGCTTTTTTAAGAAAAACTTTGCTGTTTCAAGTTCAGGCCTGTTTGAATTATTTGAATTTGCAATACTTGTCAGTTGTCGATAATAAAGGTTTGCCTTTTCAAAATTGTTGGATTTTTCAGCAGCTAATCCTGCGCAATAGAGAGCATTAAACCGATTGGGGTGTTTCTTTAAATCTGCTTCGTATGCTTCTAAAGCTTTGTCGGTTTTGTTCATTTGAAGTAACATATCTCCCAACAATTCCACTGCCGGTATTACTTCACCGGGAGTAACGGGACTTTTTTCAGTTTTATCTTCCATATCTGTCGCAAGATTCATAAGCCTTAGTGCTTTGATATTTTTTCCTTCCTTAAAAAGTATCCAGGCTTCGGATGTTTTGATCTGAATTTGTACCTGATTGGCTTTATACGAATCTTTTTGTGCAATCAGTGTATCATAAATCGTATTTAAGCTCTTTAATTCGGCCCTGGCCGAATCAATATGGCCAGTGTGAACAGAACCAAGAAGACGGGTAAAATGAAAAATAGCTTTTTGCCAGGGAAATTTTTCCCATGGAAAGCTTTCGGGGTGCATTTTCAGGCTGGCTGCTTCTTCCCAAATTTTGTTTTCAAGTATATAGCGGGAAGGAATTGCAGCAAAGGCATAAGCATCTTTAAAGTTCACCGGATAGACCTCATGAATAGTCTTAAGATAATCACATTGTTCCTTTGCAAGATTATTTTGTCCTTTTTGCAGGTAAGCATAAACAAGATAGTCCATGCCATGAAGTTCTTCGTCCCAATGGCCCTTAATTCCGGCATTTTCGGCATAGCACCTTGCAGAAGAAGTAGAAATGAGATTTGAATTAATGCATTCATCCCAAAGCCCCAATCTTGTGAAAATATGCGAAGGCATGTGCTGGGCATGTGCTGAAGATGGAGCAATGGAAGCATATTTTCTGGCTGCCTCTAAGCCTAATGTAGCAAGCTCAGGATAGTCGTAGCTATGAATAATATAATGAACAATCCCGGGATGATTGGGTTCATTGGGATATAAGGCAGTTAATATACCGCCGGCTTTTCTTTGATTACTGAAAGTCTTATCAGCCGGATCTGCTGCTCCATCAAGCGCCAAAGCATAAAATATTGCGACTTCTTTATCGTTTGGAAATTCACTATAAGTTTTTTCCATTGCTTTTTCGAAGTTGAGGCAACGGGTGTGATGGTCTACTTTATTCCAGTCTTTATAGAACAATGCAATGGCTTCAATATAGTCTGATTCTCTTTTTGATTTTTGCGTAAGTGACTGTGCGATTGAAATCGCCTTACCCCCTTTTACGAGTTCAGCCTGTGTGGGCTGAGATGGCCAAAGCTGATGGTAATTGCACATAGCAACACCCCAATAGGCCATTGCACATTCCGGCTCTTCATAAATAATTTTTGCAAAAACTTTTTCTGCCTCATCATATTCAAATGAATGGAGGAGTGCCATGGCTAAGTTAAAATCTTTTTTTACTTTTCCGGTACAGGATGTTTCAAATTCAACTGAGCCAAATTGTTTGCCTGGAGGACCACACAAAACAACCTCACCCTGCTTAAGGTTGATAGCATTTATAGCTTGTTTTGCCGTAGATTTATTTTTTCCATGGCATGCAGCGAGTGTCAGTATAAAAAAGCTGAATCTGACCAGGGGCATCTCTTGTAGTAAGTTTTTCATACTTGCTTAATTATGATTTTTTAAGAAGCGATAATAGAGTTGCCACTAACACTTAAATATACGAAAGTCTGGATATTTTCTCGATGCATAAATGTCGCAGTGGGACGCGTTTTTCTGAATACCAATGGGTGCTCAAGTTCATTAAGGCATAAGTTCGAACTCAAATTACTCCCTCCTCTGTAAGGTTCACATTGGGCGAGGATTATAATGGGCAGTTTCCGAAAATGCCAATTTTTGACGGGTATATGAGATTTGTTAAACCAACTTAAATGTATTTTGTTTCTTAACTTGATTGAAATTCCAGGGAAAATTTCTAATTGCGGGCAAGCCGATCTTATGGATTGCGGCCCGCGGAATAATAACGGACTTCTTAAATAGAATATGATGAAAAAGAGATCATTTCCCTTATCCAGGGTCTATACCCTGCTGGAACCCGGACCGGTGGTGCTGGTGACAACATCGCATAGAGGACGGAACAATGTGATGACCATGTCATGGCATACTATGATGGAATTTGAACCACCACTTGTAGGATGCGTCATCAGCAATAGGGATTATACATTCAGTATTCTGAGAGCGTCCAGGGAATGCGTAATAGCTATTCCTACCGTAAAGCTTGCATCAATTGTTGTGCGGATTGGCAATACATCTGGAAGGGATTTGGATAAATTTGAGAAATTCAAACTCACCACTGAGCCTGCTTCTCTTGTAGGTGCGCCACTCATTCGCGAATGCTATGCCTACCCACAATGCAAGGTAGTGGATACAAGTATGGTTAATAAATACAACTTCTTCGTGCTTGAAGTT
>CALFNL010000131.1 GCA_937902875.1 uncultured Bacteroidota bacterium
GGTGCAAAAAAAGTGCTTCTGTCAACCACAGGATCATCAGACCTGCCGCTGCTGATCTGGGGAGTAAATCATCAGTCATTTCCTGAATCGGAAAATATAATCTCACCGGGTGGCTGCATGACTAACTGCAGCTCCGTGATACTGAGTTCGCTGATGGCACTCACAAAGGTAGAATCTGTGCAACTCAACGTGTTGCATTCCTATACTTCCCGTCAATCCCTGGTTGACGGGCCACACCGCAATTTCCGCAGGGGCAGGGCTGCCGCTACTTCCATTATTCCTGTGGAGATTGACCTGGCAAAGACCTTAGAAAGACTTTTCCCGGAATTAAAGGAAAGAGTGGCAACTACTTCCACTCGTGTGCCCATCGACTGCGGCGCCCTTGCCGATTTTTCCATAGTCCTCTCCAAAAAATTAACCCTTCAGGAAATCCATTCATGGTTCCGGAATATGGCCGAAGGTGCATTCCATGGCATACTTCAATACAATGAAGAACTGATCGTGTCTAATGATATCATTGGGAACCCGCATTCTGCTATCCTCGATGCCAGCCTGTCAAGCCTGGTGGGAAATCATCTCAAGCTCCAGGCCTGGTTCGACAATGAATTCGGTTATACCAACCGTCTGATGGATATCATTACCAGCCTTGCCGGAAAATAAAGAGGATTGGATTCTTATTGTTCCACTTAAGCTCAGCAGACTGTATATATCGGGTCCCGGTTCCTGAAATAGGACAAACTGGCAGATTTCAAAAAAAATACTTCTCTGCTATAATTCAGAAAACCAGGGAGATAACGAGGGGTTCTGAAAATTTGAACTCATGGCATTGACTTTGCGAAATCAGGATATCAAATCATTTGTAAATAACTCATAATTAAACAATCCACAGCTATAATTGTATAGATTATTGCAGCATTGGTTATTTGAGAAGAAAGGAGAATTTGGTATGAAATACAGGACAGTCAAAAGGGTCCTTGATTCCGAAAAACACAGGATCGGAAGTTTAATCATGTATCAGCCTTTGCCGGCCGGAGATTTAGAGCAGATCGATCCTTTCCTCCTCCTCCACCATCATGGTCCAAATAAATTGGGGCCCCATAACTCGGGATTACCTTTTGCGCCACATCCACACCGGGGATTCGAAACCGTGACCCTTATCTTTGAAGGTAATGTAGTACACCATGATAGTCAGGGTTTTAGCAGTAGAATTCAGGAGGGTGGAGTACAGTGGATGACGGCTGGAAAGGGCATTATTCATTCAGAAAATATTGATGCCCGGATGAGAGAGCAGGGAGGCACCCTCGAAATCATTCAACTTTGGGTAAACCTGCCTGCCAGGTTAAAGATGATGGAAGCCAATTACCAGGGCTTTCAGAAAGAAGAGATACCTTTGTTGAGCCTCGCCAATGGGAAACTGGCCGTTAACTTAATTTCCGGTATCTTCGACGGTTCAAAAGGTCCTGTTAACTCTATTACCGGTATTGATTTATCTACAATTTTCATGAAAGCCGGAGGAATTTTTGAAACGGAGATAGACTCCGCTAGAAATATCCTCTTATATACCCTGGATGGAGAGGTATTGATTAACGGAATAAAATCAGGTGGAAGAGCACTGGCCGAATTTGACAATGATGGCTCCGGTTTACTGATAGAAGCCATCACAGACAGTCGCCTGATCCTGGGCAGCGGGATGCCTTACCATGAACCCGTTGCCGCGCATGGCCCCTTCGTGATGAATACATCAACTGAAATCAGGGAGGCCATCAACGATTACCAGGCCGGGAAAATGGGAATATTGGAAGAATAAAATATTGTGGCTGGCGATATTTCACCGCCGGTCAATTTATAACGATCAAATAAAAGGAGAAGATATGAAGCAGAAAGTGGAAGAGAAGATCATCGCACCTAAGGAAATCATCATAGGTGAAGCCAATGCCAAAGTGCTATTGGTAGAGTATGGTGATTATGAAAGCCCTGAAACCGCAAAGGCCAATGAAGTGGTGCAGCAATTGCTGGAAGAATTCGAAGGCAAGATTGGCTATACTTTCAGGCATTTTCCGCAAACGAAAATCCATCAACGCTCTTTCAAGGCAGCCGAGGCAGCTATCGGCGCTGCCCAGGAAGGAAAGTTTTGGGAAATGCACAACCTCCTGTTCAAGAGACTCCGCAACCTCGGCACAACAAGCCTTAAAGGTTATGCAAGAGAAGTGGGAGTAACCAGTAAACATTTTTTGGATGACCTGATGAATTCCAAATATGGCTGGTATGTGAGGGAGGATCAATCAGAGGGTGTTCAGGCCGGTGTAAAAGACCTGCCCGCATTCTTTATCAATGGAATCCGCTTCGAAGGCAAGCCTACATTTCATAACCTGTCGGCAGCCATCGGCACGGCCCTGAGAAGCAGGAAAAAAATCAAGCAGGCGGCCTAATCCGTGTAAGAAGAACTTTAATTGGAACCTGTCACCGGCGTGGCAGGTTTTTGTTTTTTCGGGGCAAACAAATTACCATTATCAGCAACCTAAAAGTGATAAAAAAATAAGAACCGTCATTAATCCTGACGGTTCTCTTTATGTCCTTTTATGTATATTTTCTTTTCTGCAGATAGACCTGCAGCCATCTTTATGTTAATAATCACCACAAAAATAAAAAGTATTCTTGAAATGTGATTGAAATTAGCTCCAAAGCTTTCAAATTAACCCTAAAATTTCCGAATTAAACTGACTTCCATTGCATTATGAGCGACCTTAAATGTTTACAATTAGCTCTCCTATTTTTCAACGAGAACGGGAGCCGGCTGTGATGCCATGGTTTTTTTGCTTTTGTGCAGGTATGCATTCTGGTCATGATGCATGGCGCCCTCAGGAAGCCATTTCCACCAGATACCAAGATCGTGCTGAATGATATTGCTGTAAAATTCCGGCAATTCGGTTGTCTCGCCTTCAAAATAGGCCCGGAAGGAGCTATCCTCAACCAGGTTCTTACGCACTTTGTGGTAAAAGCGAAGACGGCCATAACCCTCTGACGAAATTGCGCGCATGAAATTCATCCATTTTGAGGTGAAATAGGGCGTTGCCTTAAAGCGTCGGTAGAGCGCCTTGCGCGAAAAGCTATAAGAAGTGAGGTCAATCACCTTATCATAGAAGTCCACCCATTCATAGTGTTTCGGCTTTATATTCATCGCCAGGTGATTGTTGAGAAAATGGAATGGAAATGGTATCACCCTGTTTTCCCGCTGGTATTCCAGGTTGAGGGGGGCGGCTTCCCCAAATGCGCTCAGAAGCGAATATCCCGGGAATGCGGCGGGTGAAAGGTCAATGAATTTCTTGGTCAGTTCAAATGGTTCTTCTCCTTCTTCACTGTCCATCCCCAGAACAAAATTAGTCTGAATATAGGGGATATACTTAAACATCATATTAACGTGCTCGGATATGCGCTGCAGTTTTTCGCTTGCTCCCATGCGTGAGGTCCTGGACTTGTTTCCCAGTTCATACCACGATTCAATTCCGGGCAACATATTGGGAACTAAAGCGACCTGGAAATATAAAA
>CALFNL010000132.1 GCA_937902875.1 uncultured Bacteroidota bacterium
AGATCTACACCCTTTCACTACACGACGCTCTTGCGGTCTAGCAGGCCATTGAATGAATTATTTTTTTTCATGATGGTTCCATTTTCAAAGAAACTCCTGTTATTTGGCTACCCCCAAGGGCGAGAAATACAGGAAAACCGACACTACTATCACCAGCACAATCACCGAGAGGATCACGTCCAATTTATTCCAACTGGCACGAGAGGCTTTCCGGTCTGCTGCCACTGTAGTGGCAAAAGTCAACCCATTCAATTGTTTTTCGCTTGGCTTTTCTGTAAGCAGACTTACTATGATCATGATGGCAATAGAAAATAAAAACAGGATGATACAGAAATACAGGAAATTCAAAGTGGCAAATGAATGCAGGAAACCGGTCAGGCTGTCTTTATTCAATTCCAACACAATGCGGAGGAGCCCAATACCGAAACCAACTACCATTGCGGTGAAGGCGCCTTTGGCGTTGATCCGCTTGAAAAACACACCCAGCAGGAACACGGCGGCAATGGGCGGCGCCAGATAAGATTGAACGCTTTGCAGGTACTGGTAGAGTACACCCGAAATCCTTTCCATCAGTGGAATCCAGACCATGCCCAACAATACCACAACAGAAGTGGTGATGCGGCCCACCCTGACCAATTCTTTATTTCCGGCCAGGGGCTTGATCTTTTTATAGATATCCATGGTAAAGAGCGTGGAACAGGCATTATACACAGATGCCAGGGAACTCATCAACGCTGCCAATAGTCCACCCGCCAATAGTCCACGCAGGCCAACCGGCAACAATTCTCTCACCAGGAGTGGAAAGGCGTCGTTAGAATCCGTCAATTGAAGTTTACCCTGCTGGGAGAGCGAATAAGCGATGATGCCGGGGATCATGAATATGAAAAAAGGCATCAGCTTCAGGTAGGCGGCGAAGATAGTTCCTCTTCTGGCCTGCTTTTCATCACGGGCGGCCAGGCACCGCTGCACGATATGCTGATCGGTACACCAATACCAGATACCCACAATGGGCGAAGCGAAGAGAATGCCCGCCCAGGGGAAATCGGGATCACGGAGCGAAGGAAACATATTCAGTTTTTCTCTGGGAATAGAAGCCACCAAGGCGTGCCATCCGCCCACTTTGTCAAGCCCGTAAAACATCAAGACTGCGGAGCCAAGCAGCAAGACGATCGCCTGCAAGGCTTCGGTGTACATGACGGCGTGTAGTCCTCCGAAAACTGTGTAAACGCCTGTTACAATAACCAATATAATGGCACCTGTCCAGAAATTAACATTGGGGAAGAATATGGTGATAACCGTTGCCGCGGCGAAAATTGTGACGGATGCTTTGGTAATGATATAACTAAGGAGTTGAATGATCGAAAGCAGTATCCGGGATTTGGAATTGAAACGCCTTTCCAGGAATTCGGGCATGGTGTACACCATACTTCGCATATAAAAAGGAACGAATACCCAACCCAGCAGGAGTATGATCCAGGAGTGTAATTCGTAATGGCCCATCACCACCCCAGATTTAGCGGCAGTGCCCGCCAGGCCCACGATATGTTCTGAACCAACATTGGAAGCAAGAATAGATGCGCCGATAACGAACCAGCCAAGATTTCGGTTGGCCAAAAAATAATCAGATGGAGACTCTTTGCTTCGCCGTATGGACCAAACGGAAATGCCGGCAATCACTGCCAGGTAAAGAGCTATAAAGATCCAGTCAATGACTCCCAGGAAATGCATTGCAATTAGCTTTAAATGATGAATTGGTTTTGGAAAAATTTTCAGTGATCAATTTAGGTAATTGAAAACAAAAATGTAAAAGAAAGGAAGGATAAATGACGAATCCTTCCTTTTCCTCATTATAAAACTACTGCTTACTCTTTAATAACCGGGGTTTTGAGGGAATGTGGGCCCTTCTGTAACCCTGTCGATCTGATCCTGCGGTATGGGCCTCAATAGGTGAAAATCTTTAATATATGGTGCCGCTTCGGGGTAACATTCTGGAATATCTCCGACAGGCATAGCTGGCTTGACAATTATCCCGTTCCGGGAAGAAAGAATTACCCCTTGCTTTTTGATTCGAATCTGAAGCCCAGGAAAGCATTTTGGCAGGTAGTGTCATTTTAAGACCTTTCCATTCCATACAAAATACGCACAGCTTTACTGTGAAATAGGCCAGCGGGCTCATCCACGAGTGCGAAAAATATTTCCTGCTCCTGATGATAAGAATCATGGCTTGTTCAGGATTCAAGCCCTTAATTTTGTATTCATGATTCCCGCCAGAGATCCAAACGGGCAGAGAGGAGGATGGTGTAGTTTTTGTTTGATATGCAAAAAACGGAATCCTGAAAGCGATGAACACTGCAAAGAACAAATTTTGATAAGACTTGTTATGAATCAATAATTTAAAACTGTGGCTAGAGATTATTATTCAATTCTGGGCGTAAATAAGGATGCAAAGCCGGAAGAAATCAAGAAAGCTTACCGGAAGCTGGCTGTGAAATACCATCCGGACAAGAACCCAGGGAAAAAAGAAGCGGAAGAGAAATTCAAGGAGATCAATGAAGCCTACGAAGTATTGAGCGACGCCGAGAAAAGGAAAAAGTATGATCAATACGGAGAACACTGGAATCGTGTTGACGAAACAAAGCAAGGCGCAAGGCCTCAGGGAAACTATGAATACCAGTTTGAAGGCGATGCTTCTGAATTCTTTGGTCAGAGCGGTGATTTCTCAGATATTTTCGAAAGGCTATTCCGGAATCAGAGTTCTACCGGAAGAAGGCCCACAGGTGCAAGAGGCAGAGGGCAAGACCTGCAATCAGAATTCAGCATTTCGCTGGAAGAAGCTTATAATGGAACCACAAAGATTATTGAACTCCCTCATGAGAAGATCAGGATCAAATTAAAGCCGGGAAGTTACGATGGACTCACCATCAGAGTTCCGGGCAAAGGAGAGCCCGGGGCCGGCAAGCCAGGGGATCTTTACCTGAGGATTCATGTAATGCCAAATCCGGCCTATCAGAGAGATGGCGACAACTTATTTCAAAAAGTTCCGGTGGACCTGTTTACGGCGATATTGGGAGGAGAAAAGGAAATCAATCATTTGTCAGGCAGGTTAAAGATCAAAATTCCTGCAGGATCACAGAATGGAAAAATCCTGCGCGTCAAGGGCAAAGGAATGCCGGCCTATGATAAGCCAGGAAAATTTGGAGACCTCCTGCTCGAATTGCAGGTGATGGTACCGGAAAACCTTACGGAAGAGCAAAAGGAATTATTCAGGCAACTTCAATCTTCATTTAATAAGTCCAGGTCATTTGCCTGAAAATCCCATCCAGATTCCCAAGACCCATGAAAAAGCAGGTATTTCCGCGATATGCGGAATCAGTTGGAAGAAATATTTATGAATCTCAAATTTGTTCCGGTTATGATGCAGTATCCGGTGCTATACAAAGCCTATTTTGACGAAGATTCGGCCGACAGAAACGATTTGGAAGAAGCATTGTCTGTCCTGAACCTCCATCACTACGCCAGTCTGCTTCTGAGAATGGGGTTTGGAGATGAAGTATATCTTCAGCAAGCCCTGCAAAAAGCAATCACCGCCTGTAAGGCTGCCAATCTCCCGGCTAACAGGCATTTCAAATTAGTTTTTATTTGTTCCGGCAATAATATCAGGGAGGATTGGCTGGTTTCAGACCTCGGCCTGCAACTCATCCTCCTCAATGCCGATGTTTCAAATCCGAAGGCGGCGAGATGGCAGATACAGATACTGTCTCAGCAAGCCAATTGATTTTTTCGCAAGCGGAATATTGCAGCATGTTCCGGATCATATCAACCTTTAAAAAAAAATTGTATGGGAGTTGTCCAGGAGCTAATTCAGTCTGACCAGCCGGTATTGGTGGATTTCGTTGCAGACTGGGGCGGCCCATGCAAGGCCATGGACCCGGTGATTAAAGAAGTAGCCAAAGCCACGGAAGGCCGGGCAAGAGTGGTGAAGGTGAATATAGATAAGAATCAGCAAGCCTCCCAGGCGTACAGGATCACGGCGGTTCCCACCTATATCGTTTTCAGAAAAGGTGAAATACTTTGGCGTCATTCGGGCATGATTGACAAGAACAGCCTGGTAATGGCTCTTACCCAGGGTGTGAAGGTTTGATCGTTTTCAAAAATGCATGATCGTTTTTGAACCGTGGATTTAATGAATGAGCATTTGCGAAGATCATTCAAAAACCTTCTCTATCCGGGTTAGTTTACCATCGGCATTTACGCCTTCCACCACCACCCTCATTTTTTTGGTGAAATCGTTATTGTAGAAAGTCAGGAATATTCTACGGCGATCCTTACCCGTAAATACGAATGGATTCCAGTAAAGAGTAGTGCGATAATCCGGCTGGTCATTTGCCTGGTTGTAAACAGAATAATCCGGTGAATAGAATTCTTTGGGCGGAGAATATCCCGCAAGTTTCACGAAATCGAGACCCTTGATATTATCATTCAGTGCCTTTCCTTTCTTGGTATATACGGCAATGGCCCCATTGGCGCCTCCGCCCGAGGCACCGAAAAATGGAGGGCGAAACACTTTGATCATGGCTACATCCGACATGGGAGTGGACTGGATGAGGTCCACGTCTCCTTGCATTTCATTGAGGAACATTGTTGGAGCACCGCCTCGCCAGGTCACTTGGCGCTGCGCTCCGCTGCCCGTAATCTGCAATCCCGGCACTTTGCCCTGAAGATATGTGAGAACGTCCATTGCCGTTCCCGCAAGCGGATCATCTTCAGTAATGAATGAAAATCCGTCGTCGTTCCTGAACATAGGAGATGTATAGAGCTCATTCATCTCTTCCTGCTTTGATTTCTTATGTCCTATCACCGTAATGTTAGACAGGGTCTTGACATTTCGAGCCTGATCATCCAGCAATGCCAATTGCTTTTGGGAGAGCTGCCTGTTTTTCGATACAATGGTAGTATCGGTTCTGAATAAGCGAACTGCCATCATCGAATCAGGCATATAAGATAGTGTAGGCATTTGGAGGTCGCTCCTGAAATTGAAGGAAGCCCGGGAAGTGAGCACCTTGTTCTTGTCATTGTTGAGCTGATAATAGATTTTGGCGGTATCATAAAAAAGCAGTCCATGCATGCGAAACTGACCATCGCTTCCCAGGGGCACGGTCAAAAATTGCTGGCTCCCGTTTTTCAAAGTGAAAATTCCATTCAATTCTTTATAGCTCAATTCACTCCTGGTCAAACCCAAAACGCTGCCATTGACCGTAATGAAATCCTCTCCTTCCTTACTCGTACGAGGCCAGCGCCCTGCAAGCAGATCCTCCCACTTAAATCTTCTCCAGCCATTGGTCATCATCACCAGGTCAAGGTTTGAGGCCAGGGAATCTGCGTCACTGGCAAAATAATAAGCCGGGTTATGCACATAGCCTTTTATATCGCTTGCGAGGAGCAGGTGCGAATAAATATCTTCTCCTTCGTTAGGTTCCTTGTTAAGGTCCGCATCCGTAACTGATACAGACAGATTGCAGGGAATGGTATCGGGCACATCAATCTGTATCACATTTTTCTTTTTCCTGCCCAAGTCTTTCAGGGCTGAATTAAGATCAGTGATAAAATAATAATCCTGGTGATTCACAAAAATGATCCTTTCCGCAATCGGTTTGTAGTCTGCCGTGAATAAGGTAACCTGCACTATCCCTGCAGGAATGCCCTTGGTAGGAATTACACCACTCGTCATAGTGGTAGCGGCAAGATTGGCTTTAGCACGATACAATAATTGCTGCTGCACCTGCGCCACTATATACAGGTTTGAGTAGGATTCTCCGGCGTCGGTGGATCGCTTGATCAGGAAGCGGATATAATCGGGTGTCTGTGAAAGTTCAATCACGGCGCCTACGGCCAAAGGCTTTGGCAGTACCGTTTCATGAGGCTTCGTCTCCGGATCCTTCCAAACGGCTTTGTAGGCCTCGCCGGCTGCAGGCTCCAGACTGAAAAATCCCATCCCATCATGAACACTTGAAAAGCTGGTGACCTTCTTACCCCTGCTGTCCACAATATCACCTTTTAGTGCCAGGGGCATACCCCTCCGGTCGGTGGCCTTAAATGCTATTCGCGATTCGAGCCCCGTAACTAAGTCGCCTCCCTCCGGGAAAAACTGGAGAAATGCTGCCGGACCAGGATTTGCTTTTCTGGCAACTGAAGGCTTACTCACAGTAATGGGTACTGCCTTTTCATACAGGAAGGCGGAATCAAAGCCAAGCATCCATTTAGTATAGGCTCTTATATAGACTGTAGGAATTTTGAAATCGGCAGGAATATCGAAACCCGCCGCCGCGCTCGACATGATTATTGGAGCAGACTTGCGCTGCAATACATTTCCCTTTGGATCAACCAATTCAACATAGATGGTCTTGCTGACCTCGGAAGGAAATATGCCGGTAAACAAATAAGCCTTGAACCAAATTGTTTCACCCGGATTGTAGAGGGTCTTGTCGAAATGCAGGTAGATCTTTTCCTGCGGGAATTGCTCATTCAACTTGTTCAGCAGGGAATCAAAAGGCTGTGCGCGGAGTGACGAATGGGATACAATAACTGCCAGGAAAATGGCTAAGGAATATTTAAGCTTCATACAGTTGTAGATCAATTGAAGCGTAATTTCCTATGAATTTTGTTTTTTTCCTCATTTAATTCCTAAAAAAATCATTAAAGCCTGTTCGAATGCAGGATTCAGGCATGAATTGGTTCTTCTAATGAATCTGAAAAATTATTCGCAAAGGTTGAGGGTATCGGTACTCCTGGTGCTGAATTGAATGGTCTTCACCTTGCCGGCAGCATTATAATGCAAAACAAGCGTGCCATACGACATTTCGAATGCGTCCCAGTTGTCATCCCTGATCTTGGGATTACCCAGATATTTGAACAGGGTATTTCTTTTGGCCCCCATCACCGGCACGTTGAAAGTTCCTTTGAATTTCTCGCCAATTTCAACATAATCGCGATCAGTATAGAAAGAAATATCCCGGTCCTTATAGTAAACACCTCCCCCGCATTTGGCTGTTGGGGACTCATCTTCGGCGCTGGTAAAACACGGCAGCGCTGCCTTGATTTCATTGGCCGTGGTATTCGGTTTCATGCCATTCACTTTTCCATCCAGGATATCAACTTCAAATGTTCCGCATTTGGGTTTGGCCTTCAATTGAGCTTTGGCGGTTGAAAAGAAAACAAGAGACAAAAAGAGCATTAGGATCGTTTTCATAAATTGTGTTTTAGTATCCGTTGAAAGAAATCAATAGGCCAAACGCCGGGAAGCAGTTCGGTGACTATACTGAATAACAAGCAAATTCCTTGCTAAAAATCCGGATTAATATATAATTACGACTTGAGGATGTATAAAGATGTATAAACTTGAAACCTTATAAGCACAGGTCAAAAAATTGACTGGTTGGGTGGCAGAATAATGTTGCCCCAACCAGCACTCAGCTATCTCTTTTGTGGTGAAGCAGCATGTGCATGGCATTTTCCAGGGAACCGGCCCGGGTAACCTGGCCCGAATTCACGAAAAATATCTCGTCCGCGTTTTCAATAGTATTCAGTCGGTGGGCTATCACTACAAGTGTAGTGGAAGAGGGCAGTTTTTTCAGGATCTCTTCCAGTAATTGTTCTGTGATGGTATCAATATTGGCGGTGGCCTCATCCAATATCAGCAATTCCGGCTTTCTCAAGACTGCGCGCATAAACGCAATGAGTTGTTTCTGACCGAGGCTGATGGAATCTCCTCCCATTATCACCTGGGTTTCAAGGCCATTATCAAACCGGGTCAATAGTCCCTCCAGTCCTGAATCCACAAAAACTCTTACTAATTGTTCATTCGTGAAATTCAGGAATTCCTCATTGCCATATAATATATTGTCCCGAACCGTTCCCGAAAAAAGAAAAGGTTCCTGCAAAATGAAGCCAATTTTCCCGGCTCTTTCCTGAGCCTGGCAGGAACGGATATCCTTTCCGCAAAAAAATACGGTACCCTTTGCAGGATCATATAGTCTGGCCATCAGAAATGCAGTAGTGGTTTTTCCTCCGCCAGTTGGCCCCACGAAAGCATAGGTCTTGCCCCGGTCTAAGGTGAAACTGATATTGTGTAACACTTCTCTGCCTTCGGGATAGCTGAAATGCACATTCCTGAATTCAAGTAGTGCATGAGAACTGCCGCTGGCCTGCACGTCAACCGTTTCCATATCAGGCTGCAAGGAGAGTATTCGTGAAATCCGGTCCCATCCGGCCATGGCTACCTGAAAATTCGCCCATAGCGCCGCCAATTGCCTTAGCGGATTGTAGAAATGAGTTACATAAGCCAGAAAACTGATCAGGAGGCCGATGCTGAATTGTCCGGCAATGATCAGGTAAATACCAAATGCCAACACAATCATCTGCCCGATATTGGAAGAAAATCCATAAATGGGCATGAAGATATTATTGGCCAGGCCGGCGCCAATTGCGCTGGAATAATTGTTGCGGTTGGCTTCATCAAATTTTTTCCTGAAATAGTCTCTGCGGTTGAAAGCGATGATGACCTTGAAATTGTGCAGGCTCTCCTGGATTTCCGCGCTGAGATTTCCAACGCTCCTGAGGCTCACCGCATTCTTGCGCTTAACCCAAGGCGATATGAGCCTGGTGAATATCCAAAGAAATAAGGCAGGCGACAGTGCGGCGGCGCCCAGGGGCAAATTGATGCTCAACAAAAAAATGCCGGCTCCCGTCATGATGAATATGCTACCAACGAACTGCATCAGGGATTGTGAAAAGAACTGATTTAATTTGTCCGTATCATTGTTAACCCGCGAAATCAGGTCACCGGCCTTGTTTTGATTGAAGAAGGCCACGGGCAATTCCTGCAGTTTATTGAAGATGGTATTGCGTAAACTGAATAACATGCGTTGGCCAACCCCACCCATCAGTTTTGTTTGCAGGTAACTGGTGAGAAGCGACACCAGGAACATGGAAAACAGAATGCCTGAAAAAACCAAAACTCCATGATATTGTTTGGACACTATATACTTATCGATGGTATGGCCCACCAGGATGGGTGCAGCCAGGCTGAGCGTGGAATTGACCAGGATCGCTACCAGGGCCAGTATCAAATTCCCCCGTTCGCCTTTCATGAATGAAATCAAGCCAACCAAAGCGGCATAGGTTGACTTCTTCTGTTCCTGCCCCGTTTCCTCACTAAGATTGTAATTCATTCTTATAATTGCGCTTTATGTATTATTCCTTTTCAGGATGAATTCCTTTAATTCAGGATGCCATTTCCTGTCCCTGCTCATAAACACTCGTGCTGCGTTGCGAATCGTAAATTTGAATATATTCGGCACAGGAGTCAATCAGTTGTTCATGGGTGCCTTTTGCAATCAGCTCCCCTTCCATGATCAATATGATCTGGTCATAATGCTCTACCGAAGCAATTTTTTGAGTAACCGAAAGCAGAGTGAGGCCCGGATAATTGCGTTGCAGGTTATCCAGAATCTTCCGTTCTGTGATGGTGTCCACTCTTGCGGTAAAATCATCCAGGAACAGGACCCTGGGATTCACCGCCAAAGCGCGCGCCAGCATGATCCTTTGTTTTTGTCCCCCCGAAAGGCTTGATCCCCGTTCCGAAACAATCGCATCCAATCCCTGCGGCAATGAATTCACAAATTCCTTCAATTCGGCAGTACTGATCGCCTTTTCCAACGACTGATCGCTTACCTCCTTGCTGAAAGCGATGTTTTCACGAAGGCTCATGTTAAAGATGATACTGTCCTGGAATACCAAACCAATTTGGCGATGAAAGGACTCTTTATTATACACATCAACCTCTCTTCCATCAAAAAAAATTTTGCCAGATTGGGGTTTAATGAGTCCGGTAAGCAGGTAGAGTAATTGGCTTTTGCCGGCGGCAGTGGGACCGATCACGGCAGTCCTGGAGCCCGCATCACAGGAGAATGATATATTCCTTAATGCCGTCTTTTCTCCATATATCACGCTCACATTCTGCAATTCTACATCACCCTTCAGCTCTGCATCAAGGGTACCCGATTCTATGAGTTCAGGAGCTTCCAATACTTCCTTCACCCGTTGATACGACGCCGAAGCCTGCGCGATGATATTGCTCATGAAACCGATCACCAAAATCGGGAATATGAGCAGGGCAAGATAACTGTTGAATGCCGCGAAATTGCCCAGCGACATGCTTCCGCTGATTACAAAATGCCCGCCCAGCATCAGTATTGCCAATCCAGCCATGCTTGCCGTAAACGTGATGATAGGAATCAACAGCGCGAATAAACGAAGTATGGAAAGCCCCAGGTTTTTTGCCTGCGTGTTGGCATCCAGAAATTTATTGTATTCGGGGATTTGGGAATTTAATACCCTGATGATGGCAGCGCCCAAAATGCTTTCGTTTATCACCTTATTCAGACGGTCTATCACCTCCCTGCTCTTTTTGAAAAGTACGCGCACTTTGCGCAGTACTATATAAAAGGTGCCTCCTATTATTGGGATGATGGCTATAACGGTCAATGCCAAGCGCCAATTAATCGCCAGCAACAGGATACTCGCTCCAATTATTATGCAGAGTGAGGAAACGATGGAAACAATCGCCTGCGAAACAAAGAGCTTGATCGAATCAATGTCTGAGGTGAGATTGGTCAGTAATTTTGACGGGTTCGCCTTCTGAATATAGGCGAAGCTCTGCCTCGATATCCTGTCTGAAAGTTGCGTACGGATATCCCTGGCCACTTTTTCAGAAGCATAGGTTTGCACAATGCTTTGCAGGTAAGTAAATACATAAATCGCGAGGGCGGCTACTGAAAATTGCAGAACAATGGATTTCAAATTGAAATGTCCCTTTCCATAAGCGTCAATCCCTTTTGCAATAATCCCGGGTAAAAGCAGATTGATGCCATTCCCAAGGAGTGCCAGCACAACCAGCCAGAAAACCATGGCCCGGTAAGGCTTCAGGATTTCGAATATGTTCGGCTTGGAACTTCCTGCCCGATTTTTTTCAGCGCTTGCTTTGCCCATAAGTAACATTGAACCAGAATAATGGAAACAAATATAACTTCAATAAAAAAATCGAAAACTTTTAATAGGTCAGTTAAACTAACTGGTCGGCCAAATCATGGCCCGGGCCGGTAAGTCTGGCTACCCGGGAAAATTATCTTCGCGAAAGTTCCGAAAGCAAAATACGCACACATATTTTGGTGTGGTAAAAATTCCGAAAAAAGACGCCGCTGCCAGTAGCCCGAATTATTCAGCATGAAGGCCTTTCATTTTAGCATTAAGATCATCACCGCTATTAAGTTCCATGCAAAAAAGCATTCTGATAATTGATCTATCTCAATTATTAGGAGGATTACCAGAATGGAATCATGAATTTTTCTATACCGAACAAGGAAATAAGGCTTTCGGATTTTCCAATTTGTAAATTTTCTTTCCACTAAATGGATTTTCGGATCCATCGATTTTCAGATAAATATTGGATTCCCAGGGCTTTATAATTTTGGTACGATGCTGGCTTAAATGGTTATCTCCCTAATTTATAGGGGTAAACATTTAATCCGATGAGAACTTTATACTTATTCCCTTTGAGAACGATCCTGCTTATCCATATCATTATGATAATGAGTGGAGCGGTCGCGGCCCAGCCTTGTACGCCACAGGGTGATCAAACCACTTATGGCACTAATAATGTGTGGATTGCCTATGTGTATCAGGGCATCAATTTCAACAGGTACAAGGGTTATGTGAATGAAGGCGTGGCGGGCAATTCAAATTTTGACGAGAGTTTTGGCGGCACCAGCGTCACCTATAATACGAATGGCTGCTCCATCAAGACCGATACATTCAGCGTGCGTTACAAACTCACTCAGACTTTTGCGGATGGGGATTATAATTTTGAAGCGGGAGGCGACGACGGCTATCGTTTCAGTCTGGATGGTGGCTCTACATGGGTGATCAACAATTGGGGCGATCACAGTTATACCAGCACTACTTATACGGTTCACCTGAATGGTACCTATAATATGGTATTGGAATATTATGAGAATTTCATTGATAACAGGGTAACCTTTAAAGTTAGTACGGCCTGTATCGGGAATGGTGACCCTACCGCTTATGGCGCCAGTTCATGGACCGGTTATATGTACCAGGGCATGAATTTTAATACATATAAAGGCTTTGTTTCTGAAGGCAGCGCCGTGAATCCCAATTTTGACGAGAGTTTTGGAGGAACTAATGTTACTTACAATACCAGCAATTGTTCCATACAAACCGAAAAGTTCAGCGCCCGCTACCGCCTGAGGAAATTCCTGGCCGCCGGCACCTATATAATTACTGTTGGTGGCGACGACGGGTACCGGCTCAGCCTCGATGGAGGCGCTACCTGGGTGATCAATAAATGGGTGGACCAGAGCTATGGTGTAACCACATATACAGGAAACCTTAACGGCACTTATGACCTGGTACTTGAGTACTATGAAAATGGAGGCGGCAACCGTATCAGTTTCAATATGACGGCCAATCTGTTACCGGTGAAAATAATCGACTGGTCCGGTATGGTGGTTGCTAACAATAAAGCACAGTTGAAATGGGTTTGTGAAAATGCCATGAATTTTGACCACTTTACCGTGCAGCGGAGTAATGACGCAATTCAGTTCACTGATATCAGGATAATCAACACTAATAATTCGAATTACAGCGGCATGCAATCCTTTTCCTATCTCGATCCATTAAATGGCTCCGAAAAGGTTTTTTACAGATTGCAGATGGTTGACAAGGATGGCTCAAGCACTTATTCCAATATCATCAGCCTCTCACCAAAAAGCACTATGGAAACACGCATGTATCCCACCATGGTTGAATCAGGCAATTTATTTGTGGAATCAGGCAAAACGTGGACGCACAGTAAACTCTACATCTATGCTATCAGTGGCCGGCCTCTTTTTTCAAAGGATCTGGGTGTT
>CALFNL010000133.1 GCA_937902875.1 uncultured Bacteroidota bacterium
CGGGAAAATTGAGTATTGACCCCGTAGCTTTCCTGTGCTGCAGTACTTCTTCTTCATTGAGCCCGTTCGGGTTGCAGATGGCTCCCTCGTATTCTGCCAGGGCAATGATTTTGGCGCCCCCTTCACGGAAGAATTTTGCGGCATGATAGCCCACATTTCCCATTCCCTGCACCACCACTCTCTTGCCTTCAACACCCTGGCTCAGCCCGAGTTTCTTCATCACGTCTTCAATATGCGTGACCTCCCTGATTCCATAATACACGCCCAGGCCGGTTGCTTCGCGCCTGCCTCTTACACCTCCCTGGGTTACAGGTTTGCCGGTTACGCATCCCAGGGCGTCAATCTCGCCTGGCTTCATGCTGGTATAGGTATCCAGAATCCACGACATTTCCTTTTCACCGGTTCCATAATCGGGTGCCGGTACATCGGTGCCGGGTCCGATAAAATTCTTCTTGATCAATTCATGGGTATAGCGTCGCGTAATTTTTTCAAGCTCGTAAAGAGTATATTTTTTGGGGTCAATATTGATTCCCCCTTTGGCACCTCCAAAAGGAACATTTACGATAGCGCATTTATAGGTCATGAGTGCCGCCAATGCCATCACTTCGTCAAGGTTAACGGTAGTGGAAAACCGAATGCCTCCCTTGCAAGGTGTCTTGTGGTGTGAATGTTGTACCCGGTATGCTTTTATCACTTCAATCTTGTCTCCGATCTTAACCGGGAAATGCATTCTGTAAACGGAATTACATTGTTTGATCTGTTCCAGCAGTCCGGGGTCCCAGTTGGTGTATTTTGCCGCTTTGTCAAAGCTTTTTACTACTGCGTCGAAAAAGCTATATTCCTGTTGTGCCGCCATTTTAATAAAGATTTAGTTTCTCAATATGGTCAATCGTTTTGTGAGTGTTTCAGGGTCATATCTTAATTTGGGTTCTTTGGATAGGGCAGGAACCACAAAAGCCGGCGGTGTCCATTACTCACTTGTCTTTCTTTTCCAGTCTCTTCAGTTTTCTATCGATACTAAAGAGATACAACAAGAGCCCGGCTAAGATGATTACCAGTACCGCTACTACTACATAGATCTTGCCATTGCTCCTCATGGTATCGGCCATATCCACGGGTTTGTATTCATCGGGGTTTTGAGCAAAACCGTTCCATGCTGCCAGCAGTAAAACCGGGAGCAGGATTAGTTTTCTGAAAAAAAACTTAAACATGTAATAGATTTTTGTCTTCAATTTTACGAAGTCTGATATTAATTGAGCTTATCCAGAATCCCAGCAGGATCCATCCGGGAATGGCAATTAACCACATCACCAAAGCCATGGGAGCATCCATATTCCTGGGGTCGGCAACGGGGTTGCCCGTGCCTCCGGGATGGAGTGATTCGGTGAGCCTTGGAATGATCCAGATTGTAGGAAATAACATCGCAAACGCGAAAATATTGTACACTGCGCCTACTCTTGCGCGTTTATCGAGGTCCGGTATTGAATTTCTCAAAACGAAATATGCGGCGTAGATGAGTAAGGCGATGGCCGCACTCACCTGCTTTATATCATTGCTCCAGGGTTGTCCCCAGGTATAAGTGGCCCAAATTGAACCTGTAACCAGCCCCAGGAGGCCAAACACGAGACCCGTGCGGGCATATTCCTTGGCATAAATGTCGTATATCAGTTTCTGATTTCTCAGATATTTGATTGAGTAAATGACCGAGCAAATGAATAATGCCATCATACAAAACCACATGGGCACATGAAAGAAGGAATTGCGAATGGTTTCGTTGAGTATCTTTTTTCGAGGTACCTGCATGAGCATACCGCCGGTTGTGATGAAAAGCAGCATGAGCGTGCAAAGTATTTTCCACCAGGATTTTTTCATATCGAAATTTGCAGATGTATCATGTATCCGGCATTGAGCAGATGTTTCGGATGCCTTACCGGTAGAAATTGCGGGGCAAACCTACGCCAATTTGATGAATGAACAAAAGGCCAGAGAATCTTCGCCTACCTCTGCAATTTTTATTTTGCTTCATATTCAACCTTCCTCCAAATGATGGCATTCCTCCCCTCGCGGTCTCTGATCACGGGCTATGTGGCAATCTTTCAGGGAATTCAATATACATACGGGCCCAGGAGGCGGATGGAAGCCTGGAAAAAATTAATCCTTCCAGAGAAACGGGAATAATATAATGGCCAGGATCACTACCAGAACATCCAGACCTGTAAGCAGGAGTACCATGTCTGAAAAAGCGCCCTCTTTGAATATTTCGCCAAAGCCGGCTTTTGAAATCCGCATCAGCAGCATCAATTGGGGTATGATTATCGGGAATCCCATAATGGCCATGAGGGCTGCCTGCTGCTGGGCCCTGGCGGATATGGCGGCAAGCATGGTGAAAACAAAACTCAGACTCATGGCGCCCAGGCATACAATGCCAACAAATTTCCAGAAATTGATCAAAGGGTTGCCTAAGAGGAGTTGGAATAATATAAGGCTCAACAAACTCATCACCAGCATGATCAGCATATTGTATATGAGCTTGGCTACAATGAATTGCACCGGCCCGGCAATGGAATAAAAATAAAGCATTCTTCCGCGGCTCTCCTGCAAAAAACTCTTGGCTACTGCATTCACGCAAATGAAAAGTTGTATCATCCAAAAAAGACCATTCCATACGGTACTTTCCGGCTGTTGCATCGCCAGGTAAAGAACGAAAATGGTGGATGCTACGTATAAGAGTACTCCATAAAAAGTGTACTGCTGCCTAAGCTCAAGCAAAAGATCCTTTTTAAAGAGGGCTATAATATGTTTCAATGATTTCAAGGGAGCAATTGAAAATTTGCGCAAAAATATATTCAAAATCCCATAAGCCCTGGAATTGTTTTGCCCTCATAACACCGCAATAACTATTGGCCGGTCCCTGTTTGCGATGGGCTCAGATTCCCTTTTCCATTCCAATATAAAAACAGTTTCTGCACCTCGGCTCATAAATGTCCTTTTCCCCCAACACCAATTGCCCGTCGTGTGACGTCTTTCTGAAAGAATAATTGGCAATATTGCCGCAGCACACGCATATAGCATGCAATTTGGTAATATAGTCTGCAATCGCCAGCAAATCGGGCATTGGGCCGAATGGCTTTCCCATATAATCCATGTCGAGTCCGGCCACAATTACCCGGATTCCTCTCAGCGCCAATTGTTCGCACACATGCGTGATCTGGTCGTTGAAGAACTGCGCTTCATCTATCCCCACCACATCCACGTCCTGGGCCAGCCGCAGGATGGTTTGAGAATTTTCCACGGGCGTTGAGGGAGTGGCATTTTCGTCGTGCGAAACAATTTGCTCTTCTGCATATCTTTTATCCACAGCTGGTTTGAAGATTTCCACCTTCAGATTTGCGATCCTTGCTCTCTTCAATCGCCTTAACAATTCTTCTGTTTTGCCGCTGAACATTGAGCCGCAGATAACTTCAATCCATCCTTTTTTTTCACCCCTGATATGTGGTTCGATGAACATTTTTAAGTATTTTTTATGGCAAGGTGTTTGTAACTTTATTGCGGCCGCATGGTCACATTTCATTTTCTTCAGGGTTCATCCTATTAAAAACGGTCTCAAAAGTACCATATTCAAATGGAACGTATCGGTCTTTTAATCAGCAAACTACAGGAACTCCACCAGCAAAATGCCGCTCCTGACCAGATTCTGTGTGTTTTACAGATGCTGCAGACGGAACTGACGCAGCTCATGAACTCAAAGGTGCTGAAAACAGAAAAGAAAATGGTTTCTGTTTTTATGCCTGCGGGTGCTTTTCAATCTTCAACGGAAGCATTGTCAACCTCCACCGCAACTCCAACGGAAATAATTGGGATGGCTGAAAGGTCCATCGCGGAGGAGATTGAATCCATACAAAGGGAGGCTGCGCTCAAAGAAAAGACGAGAGAGGCCCTGAGCACGCAGCAACAAATCAGGTTCAATGCGCTGGAAGAAGTTCCAACTTTGGCGCACCAGCCCCGGGCCAGAGAACTCAACGAAGTGATTGGTGAAACACGTGCCTCTCTAAATGATAAGTTAAATGATTCACGCGCTGAATTGGCAGACAGGTTGCAGGATCAACCCGTTAAAGACATAAAAAAAGCCATTGGCGTAAACGACCGGTTTACCTTTATCATGGAACTATTTCGCGGTGATGAAGCCATGTACGAGCGATCGCTCAAGACCATCAACCATTTCATGATTTTTCCGGAGGCGGAATTCTGGATTCAGCGGGAACTGAAGCTGAAGTTGGGTTGGAATGTGGATCATCCCGCCGTACAACTCTTCGATCAGATCGTGAGAAGGCGATTCCTTTGAATATATTCCAGAATAATTTCCGTGGCCCCCGCTCTTGAATAAACGTAATTCCTGGCTGCATTGCCGCATTTGATTAATTCATCCTGATGGCTCCAGAGTTTCTCCAGCACGGCTTCCAGTTGCAGGGCATTCTCAATGCTTATGGCCCCGCCTGAATCGAGTAATTCAATTGCTTCAAAGTATTTGTGATAAACAGGCCCGAATATGACAGGTTTTCCAAAAACGGCGGCTTCAAGAACATTGTGAATGCCATCGTCTCCAAAACCACCACCCACATAGGCTATATCCGCGTATCTGTAAAGCCTGGCAAGCATCCCGATATTATCTATGATCAGGAGATTTTTTCCTTCCTTCAGGCTGCCTCCTTCATTTTCAAATTCAGAATAAACCATTGCCGAAGGGAATTCTTTCTTCAGGTTAAGAATCGTATCCCTGTCAACTTCGTGCGGTGCAATGATGAACCGGATTTCGGGATGCGATTTTACATAATGGGTCAATTCCTCTTCATCTTCAGTCCAGGTACTCCCTGCCACCAATACCCGATTGCTGCCGCAAAATTTATCAACCAGAGAAATGGGTTCGAATTTTTCGGCTATTTCTATCACCCTGTCGAAACGCGTGTCTCCGCTCAGGGTCACTTTATTCGAAATGCCGATAGAATTCAGCAATATTCCTGATTCTTCATTTTGTACAAAAAAATGAGTGAAGCAGGCAAGAATTTCCCTCATGTAGCCTCCGTAGCTCTTAAAGAATAACTGGCTTTTCCGGAAGATGCCTGAAATGAGCAAGACGGGTATTTTTTTTTGTTTCAGCCCTAGCAGGTAATGGAACCAGTATTCATATTTCACCCAGAGCACCAGGCCGGGTTGAATGATTTCGATAAACTGTTCCGCGTTTGAAGGAGTATCCAGGGGCAGGTAGAAAATATGGTCCGCCCCGCTGTAATTCTTTCTGACTTCATATCCTGACGGAGAAAAGAATGTGAGCACAATTATTGCACGAGGATAAGCAATCCGGATCTTCTCCAAAAGCGGTCTTCCCTGTTCAAATTCGCCGAGAGATGCGCAGTGCATCCATATCGTTTGGATTTGGCCGGGAGGATTATCTTTCTTATTACCCGGCATCACGGTTCCATCATGTTTTCTGATGCCTGCAACTACAGCGGGTGTTTTTTGGAACTCCTGCCGTATCTTCTTCAAAATATTTTTTCGCCCCTGAACCCATAATCTGGCTTTGGGATTCCAGAGCGAAGCCAGCCCCAGGGCCAGTTTGTAGAGTATTATGAACAAATTGTAGAGTAAATTACCCACTTTATGGTATAATTATTTGAGCTGCAAAACTAATATCAATTGCCGACCCTGTACATATTTTATTATTTTTGCACCCGTTCAAAATAATATGATGCGTTCTATACAAATGGTTGATCTGAAGCAGCAGTATCTGCATATTAAATCCGAAGTAGATGCGGCTATACACGAAGTATTGGATAGTTGTGCTTTCATTAATGGAAAACCGGTGCAGGATTTTGCCCAGGAGCTTGCACAGTATCTCGGCACTAAACATGTGGTCCCCTGCGCCAATGGTACGGACGCATTGCAGATTTCACTGATGGCCCTGGGCCTGCAACCCGGCGATGAAGTGATTACACCTTCATTTACTTATGTGGCCACTACGGAGGTGATTGCCCTGTTGAGGCTGAAGCCCGTATTTGTGGAAGTGGACCCCCGTACTTTTTGCATTGACCCGGATGCTATGGCAAAGGCAATTACGCCCAAAACCAAGGCCATTGTTCCCGTGCACCTTTACGGCCAGGCATCAGCCATGGAAACCATCATGGAAATAGCGCGAAAGCACAGGCTGCCGGTGGTTGAAGATAATGCCCAGGCTATTGGATGTGATTACATATTTAAGGACGGCAGCACAAAGAAAACGGGAACGATCGGAACCATCGGCTGCACATCTTTTTTTCCCTCTAAGAATCTGGGGGCTTATGGCGACGCAGGGGCAATATTCACGGATGATGATGCGTTAGCTGAGCAATTGAAAATGATCGCCAATCACGGGCAAAGAGCCAGGTATTATCATGACCTGGTAGGTTGCAATTCGAGGTTGGATACCATTCAGGCGGCAGTACTGAGAATAAAGCTCAGAAGGCTGGATGAATATGCGGCGGCCCGGCAAAAAGCCGCTGATTATTATAATAAGGCTTTTGCAGGTCATTCGAAAATAACCACGCACGTTACAGCGACGTATTGCAACCATGTTTTTCACCAATACACACTCGTTTTGAATGATGTTGACAGGAATGGATTGAATGAATATCTCGCAAAGAAACAAGTGCCTTCCATGATCTATTACCCGGTTCCGGCCCATCGGCAGAAAATGTTCAGCACATTCGGTGGCATGGCATATCAGCTAGCATTAACCGATTGGCTGTCTGAGCGCGTGATCTCACTTCCAATGCATACCGAACTGGATGAAGAGCAACTGAAATATATCACAAGCCAAGTTTTGGAATTTGTTAACCACTAAACCTAAACCAGATGAAAATTGCAGTTGTTGGAACCGGATATGTAGGACTGGTAACCGGAACCTGTTTTGCTGAAACAGGCAACGACGTTACCTGTGTGGATATTGACCAAAAGAAAGTGGAGAAATTGTCTAATGGAGAAATCACCATTTATGAACCGGGACTGGAGAAATTGTTTGTCAGGAACCTGAAGGAAGGGAGACTGCGATTCACGACCAGCCTTGAAGAAGGAATAAAGGACGCGCTTATTATTTTCCTGGCCCTGCCCACCCCTCCGGGCGAGGATGGTTCGGCCGATCTCAAATATATTCTTGGCGTTGCGGAGGACCTTGGTAAGATACTGCAGGATTATAAAGTGATTGTTGACAAGAGTACGGTGCCTGTGGGTACAGCCGAAAAGGTGAAGTCCATGATCGCAAAAAATTATAAAGGGGAATTTGATGTTGTGTCAAACCCCGAATTCCTTCGGGAAGGGGTAGCCGTTGAAGATTTCATGAAACCCGACCGCGTGGTGGTGGGCACCGTTTCCGAAAGGGCCAAGAAGGTGATGAGTGATCTCTATGGCCCCTTTGTAAGGCAGGGTAATCCCATTATTTTTATGGATGAGCGCTCTGCCGAACTTACCAAATATGCGGCCAATTCATTCCTGGCCACCAAGATTTCTTTTATGAATGAGATCGCCCAGCTCTGCGAGCGCATAGGCGCCGATGTGGATATGGTGCGCAGGGGAATTGGCAGCGACGAAAGAATAGGAAAGCGGTTCTTATTTCCTGGTATTGGATACGGGGGCAGTTGTTTCCCTAAGGATGTGCAGGCACTGTTGAAGAGTTCCAGGGAAGCGCAATATGATTTCCGTATACTGGATGCCGTAATGGAAGTGAATGAAAAACAGAAATTACACCTTGTGCCCAAGATCAGGAAATATTTCAATAACCAGCTCAAAGGGAAAAAAATCGCACTCTGGGGTCTGGCTTTCAAACCAAATACTGACGATATCCGGGAAGCTCCTTCTTTGTACATTATTGATGCCCTGCTAAAAGAAGGCGCGACCGTTTGCGCCTATGATCCGGAAGCCATGAACAATGTAAAACAGCTGGTGGGGGATAAGATCCGATACGCAGAAAATCAGTATGAGTGCCTGAAGGGAGCGGATGCATTGGTGATTGCCACCGAGTGGAATGAATTCAGGACTCCCGACTTCCTCAAGATTGTGAGCAATCTCAAGACCAAGGTTATATTTGACGGACGTAATTTATTTGACGTGGCCGCCATTCGTGAATTGGGATTCTATTATGAAAGTATCGGCCGCACTCCCGCGATCCCAAACCAATAAAAAGATGACAAGTAAAAGAGTATTGATAACCGGCGCGGCCGGCTTCCTGGGTTCTCACTTATGCGACAGGTTTATCAAGGAAGGATACAGAGTGATTGGCATGGATAACCTGATCACGGGAGATCTCAATAATATCGGGCATCTGTTTAAGCTGGAACAATTTGAATTCTATCATTACGATGTTTCCAAATTCATTCATGTTCCCGGCCCCCTGGATTATATTTTGCATTTTGCCTCTCCCGCCAGTCCTATTGATTATTTGAAGATTCCTATTCAGACACTCAAGGTGAGTTCCCTGGGTACCCACAATTGCCTGGGACTCGCGAAGGCTAAGAACGCGAGAATACTGGTAGCTTCAACTTCGGAAGTGTATGGCGATCCGCTGCTGCATCCCCAAACCGAAGACTACTGGGGCAATGTTAACCCTGTGGGGCCTCGTGGCGTTTATGATGAAGCCAAGCGATTCCAGGAAGCGATTACAATGGCTTACCATACTTTTCATGGGCTTGAAACAAGAATTGTGCGCATTTTCAATACCTACGGACCCCGCATGCGACTCAATGACGGAAGGGCTCTGCCCGCCTTCATTGGCCAGGCATTGAGAGGAGAAGATCTGACCGTATTTGGCGACGGATCACAAACACGTTCCTTCTGTTTTGTGGATGACCTGGTAGAAGGCATCTATCGCCTTTTGCTGAGCGATTACCCCAATCCGGTGAATATCGGGAACCCTGATGAAATATCTTTGAAGGAATTCGCCGAAGAAATCATAAAGCTTACTGGCACCCATCAGAAAATTGTATACAGGCCATTGCCGGTGGATGACCCCAGGCAGCGCCAGCCAGATATTGCCAGGGCCATACAATTACTGGGATGGCGGCCAAAGGTGAGCCGTGCACAAGGACTGAAGGTCACGTACGACTATTTCAAATCGCTCCCCAAGGAAGAACTCTATAAACAACCCAAGGAATTTAAAAGTCTGATGTAATATGCTAATATACCAGGACCTCATTGATAAGAAAACCAAACTGGCCGTTATTGGGTTGGGATATGTTGGGCTGCCCATCGCCCTTGAGTTTGCGAAAAAAATTTCTGTGATCGGGTTTGATATCAATGCAAAGCGGGTGGAATTGATGAAAAAGGGGATTGACCCAAGCAATGAATTGGCAAAGGAAGATTTTGAGGGATGCGATATAGAATTTACGGATTCACTGGAAGTACTTAGCCAGGCAAAATTCTTTATCGTGGCAGTGCCAACGCCTGTTGACGAACACAATGTGCCAGACCTGAAACCGGTGCTAAAGGCTTCGGAAACTATTGGCAAAGTGATCAAAAAAGGAGACTATGTGGTATATGAATCCACTGTATATCCGGGATGTACCGAAGAAGATTGCCTGCCTGTAATTGAGAATATGAGCGGGCTGAAATCAATCTCTGATTTTAAATTGGGTTATTCTCCTGAAAGGATCAACCCGGGCGATAAGGAACATACTCTTGCCAGAATCGTTAAAGTTATTTCGGGCTGCGACGAAATGGCCCTGAACGAGATTGCCAGAACCTATGAAGTGGTGGTTAAAGCTGGTGTGCATAAAGCCTCTTCCATTAAGGTGGCGGAAGCAGCGAAGATCATTGAAAATACGCAACGCGACCTGAATATTGCATTGATGAATGAACTATCCATCATCTTCGAAATGATGGGCATCAACACCTATGAAGTGCTGGAAGCCGCCGGCACCAAATGGAATTTTCTTAAATTTCAACCCGGGCTCGTGGGCGGCCACTGCATTGGCGTGGACCCTTATTATCTCACCTATAAATCCAGTGAATTGGGCTATGAATCCAGGGTGATCCTGGCCGGGCGGGTGATCAATGACGAAATGCCCTTGTATGTTGCCAAGAAGATCGTACAGCATATAATCAGGCACGCCAAGGAAGCGATGGGCGCGAGAGTATTGGTGATGGGCGCCACTTTCAAAGAAAATGTGAGCGATATCCGTAACTCCAAAGTAATTGATATGGTGAGGGAGCTCAGGGCATTTTCATTGAATGTGGATATTGTAGATCCCTATGCCGAAAACAAGGAACTCCAGCATGAATATGGTTTTCCATTGGCTCCCGTGGCAGGCAAGAATTATGATGCCATCGTGCTGGCAGTGCCACATAATGAATACAAAAACCTGTCTGAAGACTACCTGCTCGGAATCACCAATCCTAATGCTATTTTTGCCGATCTCAAAGGTCTGTACCGGAATAAATTCAGGAACCTGAAATATTGGAGTCTATAATGTTGGAATATTCAAAGAAAATATTGATAACGGGCGGCGCCGGTTTCATTGGCTCACATGTGGTGCGATTATTTCTAACAAAATATCCGGAATACCTTATTGTGAATCTGGACGCGGTCACCTATGCAGGCAATCTCGAAAACCTGAAAGATGTTGATCATTTGCCCAATTATCGTTTTGAACATGGCGATATAGTAGATGAAAAAACGGTGGATTCCATGTTTGTCACTTATAAAATAGACCATGTAATTCACCTTGCTGCCGAGAGTCATGTGGATCGTTCAATCATGGATCCACTTTCATTCGTAAAAACAAATGTGCTCGGCACTTCGGTATTGCTGAATGCCGCCAAAAATTCCTGGAAAGACAAGCCGGAAGAAAAATTATTTTATCATGTGTCCACAGATGAAGTGTATGGTACCCTGGGGAAGACCGGATATTTTACCGAAGAAACCGCTTATGACCCCCGCTCTCCGTATTCTGCTTCCAAAGCGGCTTCCGACCATTTTGTGATGGCTTACCATCATACCTACCATTTACCGGTAATCATTTCCAATTGTTCCAATAATTACGGATCACATCATTTCCCCGAAAAATTGATTCCTCTGATGATCAATAATATCCTGAATAATAAACCACTTCCTGTTTATGGAAAGGGCGAAAATGTGAGGGATTGGTTATGGGTAGATGATCATGCCAGAGCCATCGATCTGATTTTTCACAAAGGGAGGCCTGGCCAGAAATACAATATCGGGGGCTTTAATGAATGGAAAAACATCGATCTGGTAAAATTGCTTTGCCGCATCATGAATAAGAAACTGGGCAGGGCAGAAGGAGAATCGGAAAAGCTGATTACCTATGTGAAAGACCGGCCCGGCCACGATTTACGATATGCCATCGACGCCGGCAAGTTAAACAGGGAACTGGGCTGGAAGCCTTCCCTGAGTTTTGAAGAAGGCCTGGAGAAGACGGTGGACTGGTATCTCCAAAATCAGGAATGGGTTCGGCATGTAACTTCAGGTGAATACCAGAAATATTACAATGAGCAGTATGCAAAAAGATGATCGCCGGTAAGAATGCATTGCTCCGGATGAATTTTGAGTCCTGATCTGAAATCCATCATTGCTGGTTGTGAAATTTGTCAGGTATTTTATTATTTCATTTCATAATCGTGTTATACGAATGCCATTTATCCACACAGAGTTTCCGGGACTAATGATATTTGAGCCCATAGTATTTGAAGACCAGCGTGGATATTTTTTTGAGAGTTACAATGAAAAGATATTCGCCTCCGCCGGATTGAACCACAATTGGGTTCAGGATAATCAGTCCAAATCCTGCTATGGAGTGATCAGGGGATTGCATTATCAACTCCATCCACAGGCACAGGCTAAATTGGTAAGAGTGCTGGAAGGCAGCGTATGGGATGTTGCAGTTGATATTCGAAAGGGCTCACCCACTTATGCCAAGGTATTTGGAATTGAGTTGTCTGATACAAACAAACTTCAGTTGCTTATACCAAAAGGTTTTGCCCATGGATTTTCAGTGTTGAGCGAAAGCGCTTCGGTGCTTTATAAATGCGATAATTTTTACAGCAGGGAATGTGAAGGAAGCATCATTTACAACGACCCGGTTTTGCAGATAGACTGGAAGATTCCCCCGGGAAAAATGATTTTGTCTGAAAAAGATAAAAAACATGCGGGTTTTGCCGATGCGAGAAATAATTTTGAATTTGAAGGATAATTCCCAGATATGTCCAGGACAAAGATTCTTGTTACGGGGGCCAATGGTCAACTTGGCAGTGAGCTAAGATTGCTCGAATCGGCTTACCCGGGATTCCATTTTCTATTTGAATCAAGGCAGGGGCTGCCCATTCATGATTATGAAAGGATGCTCCGATTTTTCGAGGCTAATCACCCCGCATTCTGCATCAATTGCGCTGCATATACGGCTGTTGACAAAGCCGAATCTGAAAAGGAACAGGCTTACCTTATAAATGCGCAAGCCGTGGGTAGGCTCGCCGAAATCTGCCGCAGGGAGCAATGCAGATTCCTGCATATCTCCACCGATTACGTGTTCGATGGAAAATCTTCAGTTCCATATAAGGAAAATGATCCCGTTGATCCTGTAAATGTTTATGGTGCATCCAAACTCGCAGGCGAAAGACTGGCGCTGGAGCTCAACAAAGAATCTGTGATAATTCGTAGTTCCTGGCTCTATTCCACATTCGGCAACAATTTTGTAAAGACCATGATCGGCCTGATGGGAAAAAAACCTGAAATAAATGTGGTCAATGATCAAACAGGCTCACCCACCTATGCGGCTGACCTGGCAGGGGCCATCATGCATATCATAAATTTTAAGGAATGGATTCCGGGTATTTATCATTATAGCAATGCCGGCAAAACAACCTGGTATGGTTTTGCCATGGCCATCAGGCACCTCATTGGAAGTAATTGTAAGATTCATCCCATTCCCGGTTCGCAATATCCTAACGCAGCGAAGAGACCTGCTTATTCGTTGCTGGATACGGCACTCATTAGAACGAGATTCGGCCTCTCCATTCCCGTTTGGGAAAAAAGCCTGGAACTTTGTGTTAAGAAAATAAAACGCTCAAATGGTTGATCGTATCCATTAGCGGAAAATTCCTGAATTCTTGCCTGAGATCTTATTTGATAGAAGTGATTTCTGTGCTTCCCGATTTGCTTTCTGTCTTCACGATCCCGAAGCCCGGGGCAAACCATTCGGTGCCCTCAATATTAAGAGGAATTCCAATTGGACCGGTTTTTATCACCAGTTTACTGTGGTGTGTGATCTTGAAGCATTGCCAGGTGCCTGCAGGAGTTGTAACGGTTTCCCTGGCTTCCACCTTTCTATCGTCAATGGTCATACTAAGCGTTTGCTGGAGGCCACTATTATTGATTTCTATGGTGAAGACTCCATTCTTCAGATGATCCCCCGGTTTCATATTGGATGGATATTCGAGATAAACATTTTTGGATGTGGCCTCCGCCTTATTAAACTGTTCGGCCTGCTGTTGCGGAATGAAGATCTTCATATCAATCATCATTACCCCGCCCTTACATTTGATGATATTGCCGGCCCGGGTAATGGATTTTCCTTTCTTGTCAAACATTTCCGATTCAACTGTGGCCGAAATTGTGCCTCCGGAATTGGATACATTGGAAACTGTATAAACCTGTTTCCCCGCAACTTCTCCTCTTCTGTTATAGATTGTCATCTCGACCGTCCTGTTGTTTTGCAGGTAGTAATAATTCCTGCAATCCTGGGCAGACAAGAAGCCGGTCACAAGCAGTAAAACAAGACCGGTAAGGAACTTTTTCATAGCAGTTGAAGTTAATTAGGCAGTAAGTTAGAAATTATTTGCTGCCGGAACAATTTTACGATGAAATCAATTCTATTGGAATTGTATTATGTTGACATGGGTCAACTATCGGTTATAGCTATCCTAGAAATGACATGCCCAGGCCACCCCATTTTCTGAAATTGGGTTGTATCACCCTTATGCATTCATGATGATTCTGCCCGATCTTCCCCTGTTTTATTTTTCCGGGTTAAGGCATCAAAGGATTATTTGCAGAACAAAGGGATTCCAAATATGTTGTAACTTTAAAAGGCTGAGTAATTTTTCGTTAAAAGCAAAAAAAATTTGCATGAAAGCTGTATGGACCGGTTGGATTTGGTTTGGCCTGGTGAATATACCCATAAAATTATATAGCGCTGTTCGGGATAGCGAACTGGATTTTGATTTCCTGGATAAGAAGGATCATTCCAGGATCAGGTATTTGCGCGTGAATGAAAAAACCGGCAAAGAAGTTGCGTGGAGCAATATTATTCGTGGTTATAAATTGAATAATAAGTGGGTGGTACTGGATGAAGCCGACTTCGAAAAAGCCAGTCCCAGGCAAACCAAGGCGATTGAGATTTCGGATTTTGTGGAGGAAAAGGAAATTGACAGTCTATATTATGAAATGCCTTATTACCTGGAACCTGAAACTTCGGGCGCCAAAGCATATGTTCTGCTTAGGGAAGCATTAAAGAAAACCGGTAAGGTTGCCGTGGCCAGTTATGTTATGCGAACCAAGCAAAGCCTTGCCGTAATCAAACCAATGGATCAAATGCTGGTTTTGGTGAGGATCAGGTTCAGGGAAGAAATAAGAGACCATAGTGATCTAAAGATTCCGGCCAGGGCCGATATTAAACCGTCTGAATTAAAAATGGCCGTGACTCTCATTAACCAGTACAGTAAACCTTTCAATATCGACTCCTATAAGGATACTTATTCCGCTCATTTATTGAAACTGATCAAGGCAAAAGCCAAAGGAATAAAAACTCCTGAACCAGCATTGCGAGTGGTTCACAGCAAGAATAGGGACCTCATGGATCAATTGAAGGCCAGCCTGAATCATGGCAAGAGAAAAAAAGCTTCCTGATGAGCCTTTCAAGCTACAATAAGAAAAGAAACTTTTCTGCCACGCCTGAACCTGCACCGTCAGTAGGAAAGGGTAGCGGGAAGAAATTAATATTTGTGGTACAAAGGCATAAGGCAACCACCCTTCACTATGATTTCAGGCTGGAATTGCATGGAGTCCTTAAGAGCTGGGCAATACCCAAGGGACCATCAATGAATCCTTCAGACAAGCGGCTGGCGATGATGGTTGAAGACCATCCATTGGATTATGCCAGCTTCAAGGGCGTGATACCTGAGGGGAATTATGGAGCCGGCATCGTTGAAATCTGGGATCATGGATGGTACGAACCTGCAGACGAAAATTTTACTAAAAAGGATCCTGAAAAAATATTGGAGCAGGAAATCAGGAATGGCTCTTTGAAATTCGTGCTGCATGGGAAGAAGTTAAGAGGAGAGTTTGCGCTGGTGCGAATGAAAACTGCCCAGCCGAACGCCTGGCTGCTCATCAAACACCATGATCGCTTTGCTACAGATGAAGCTTATAACAGCGAGGAAATGACATCGCCTGGTTCTCCTATCAACAAAGCTCTCCACAAAAAATGAGTGCAACCATTCAAATTCGCAAACCCGGGAAGGGCCGCTTCGGGAAGAAGAAATTTGCTCATTTCATCAAGCCTATGCTGGCAAAACTCATTGATGAACCATTTGATGATAAGGATTGGGTTTTTGAAATCAAGTGGGATGGATACAGGGGCATCGCCGAGATTCATGAGAACTCCATAAGATTTTATTCACGCAATGGCTTGTCATTGGCGGAACGTTATCCCCCCATTTCGGAAAGCCTCTTGAAAATGAATCGCCGTGCCATTCTGGACGGGGAAATAGTTGTTTTAGACAAGAACAATCGGTCAGATTTTCAAAAATTGCAGCAATACGAAATCAATCCGGATCTGCCGCTTTATTATTATGTTTTTGATCTGTTGGAACTTGACGGGAAAAATATTGAACATCTTCCGTTGCTTGACAGGAAGATCTTATTAAAAAAGCTGATTCCCGGTGGTGGGAACATTGTTTAGGGGGAGCATGTGGCTGGTAAAGGCAGGGCCTTTTTTAAGGAGCTTGTAAAACGGGACTTGGAAGGCATGATAGCCAAGAGGTCGGCCAGTGAGTATCA
>CALFNL010000134.1 GCA_937902875.1 uncultured Bacteroidota bacterium
CTCAACAGCCCCTTCTTTTTCCATCATGAGGAAGGCCTTTATGAAACCATCCAGGTCACCATCCATCACGGGTTGCACATTTCCCACTTCATAATCGGTCCTATGGTCCTTGATCATTTTGTAGGGATGAAATACATAAGACCTGATCTGTGAGCCCCATTCAATTTTCTTCTTGGAAGCGTTGGAAGCATTCTTTATGGCTTCCCGCTTGCGCAATTCTTCTTCATAAAGGCGGCTCTTCAACATCTTCAATGCCTTTTCGCGGTTCTCGCCCTGCGTCCTGGCCTGCTGGCATTCTACGATGATTCCGGAGGGAATATGTTTCAGCCTCACGGCAGTTTCTACCTTATTTACATTCTGACCACCCTTGCCGCCACTGCGATAAAATTCCCATTCCAGGTCGGCGGGGCTGACTTCTATTTCAATGGAATCATCCACGAGAGGATATACATAGATGGATGCGAAAGACGTATGCCTCCTGGCATTGCTGTCGAATGGAGAGATTCGGACCAGACGGTGTACACCGCTTTCTCCTTTCAGGAAACCATAGGCGAAGGGACCGTCGAATTGTAGAGTGGCCGATTTGATGCCGGCGCCCTCTCCTTCCTGCCAGTCAAGTTCGGTCACAGACCAACCCTGCTTATCGCCGTACATGCGGTACATGCGGGCAAGCATTTCGGCCCAGTCCTGGCTTTCCGTTCCTCCGGCCCCACTGTTGATCTGCATGACTGCTGGCAATTCGTCTTCCGGTTGATTCAGCGTACTCTTGAACTCCGCTTCTTCAATGAGCCGGATGGCTTCGTCATATGAAGCTTTAACTTCCTCTTCGGATCCCTCTCCAGCCTTCCAGAAATCGAATAATACGGCAAAATCTTCCACGGCCTGATGAACCCCTTCATACATTCTTACCCAATACTCATTCAGTTTAATGTCTTTCAGGATTTGTGTGGCGCGGGCATTATCGTCCCAGAACCCAGGACTCAGGGTCAGTTGTTTGTCATTTGCGATCTTGTCGCGGCGGTTGGTAACGTCAAAGAAACCTCCCCAGAACCTGAACACGGTCCCTCATAGCTTTCAAATGTTCTTGCGTCATAGTGGGTGCAAAAATAAGGGAAACAAAGAATATCTGGTATGCTGGCATCGTAAGGTCATGGGCAGGGGATGGCGTAATTCAAAAGGGTCTCAATTTTGACGCTTCTCCTCTTAAACAGAAATTCTTCGCCGGGCGCCTGAATTCGAACCGATTCCCGAAATGCGTTCCTTAAGAATTTGATAAATCTCATGGCATCCGAACCATTTGAGCCCGTACGAGTGTTATCATTGCAACAAGACTTCAAGAGCCCGATATTTGAGTTTTAAATTAAAATCATCTTAGTCATGAAAAAAAATATGATCTGGCTGATGGTACTTGCTCTTGTAATTGCAGATCCACTATCGGCCCAGGATTCGAAAAAAGTCAGGGATTCCGTTCGGCAGGAAAAGATTAAGAACCTGGTTGAATCCCGTGTATATGATTTCATCGCGCAATCAGCCACGCCAATGAGCGGGCGTATCAGGTACCTGAATACCGATTATTCTTTGGAACTGCGTCAGGATTCCATGGCGGCGGACCTGCCCTATTTCGGACGAGCTTATGCAGCACCCATAAATCCCGCAGAAGGTGGCATAAGATTCAAATCCAGCGATTTCCAATACGAAATTAAGGATGCCAGAAATGGTGGCTGGAATATAAAGATCAAACCCAAAGATGTTCCCGATATTCAACAATTGATAATGCAAATTTCAGCGAACGGTTACGCTACTCTGCAGGTTACAAGTACAAACCGGCAGGCAATTTCATTCAATGGGTATATCAGGGAGAGAAACCAAAGGAAGAAATAGCCCGGTAAGATTGAGCAGATTCCGGTTTGTAGCCATCTCAGAGAATCAAATACAATCAATTCAAATTTTGTAATCGGCTCAAAGGTCAGGGAAGGCTGGCGCCTGGTCTTCAGTTTTCATGGGGCAGGGTTTTTGGGGAGGTGAATGGAGGTTTTCCCATTTTCTCTTCTCAAATAAGGATTACCCATTTAGGCCGCACGGGCCTTATAGAAGTAGGGTGGCTTCGTCATG
>CALFNL010000135.1 GCA_937902875.1 uncultured Bacteroidota bacterium
ATATCCACCCTGTATGCGGTCTTACCATCATCCGACACTTTGAAAATCCAATTGCCACCGGTCTGTTGATAGAATCCGCCTTTTGGCAGTAAGATGGCTTCAATTTCAGCGCTCAGGTTGAGATTAATCTGCAGGGTTTGGCCTCGACGAATGCCCTGCGGTGCGGGTCCCACAAATTCCATATCTACCTGAAAGCGGTTGTTGGCAACCTGGGTATAGACTTTTTTGATTTTGAGTGTATAGGTTTTATTGGCGAATGTAAAATCTCCGATGAGGCCTGGATAAATACGGGATATATAATGCTCATCAATATCTGCCCTCACTTTAAAACCACTCAATACATCAATCTGGCCAAGTCGTTCTCCCTTGTTTTTATTCTGACCTATTTCGGCATCCAGGGAAGTCAGTTGACCGTCTACCGGGGCCCGCACTACCAGGTCACCCACTTTTTTTCGGGTGAGCTCCAATGCGTTTTGTGAACCCTGTGTCAAAAGCTTTGCCTGTTCCACGCTTTGTTTTGTAGAAATGGAATCCTGTTTCAGAATTTGCTCCGTCAGGTTTTTCTTCTGCAATTGGTAATTATAGTCATTTTCAGCTTTCTTAAATTCCTGGTATCCTATCACTTTTTGATCATAGAGCTTCTTGTCTACCAAATATATCCTTTCTGCTTCCTTGAGTGCATTGTCAACATCGGTCATTTGCTGGAGTTTACTTACCGTATTCTGTTGAGAGGCGTTGCGAGCTATCTGCATCTGCGTGATCAGGTTATATACCTGGGTTTCCTGGGTAACCAGATTCAAGGCCAGGTCAGGATTCGAGAGCCTTAGAATGGGTTCCCCCTTTTTCATGATAGTTCCGTCATCTACATATTTTTCTTCCACGCGGCCACCTTCTGCGGCATCCAGGTAAATGCTTGTGATGGGCAAGACAACCCCATTAACCGGAATAAATTCCTTAAAAGGACCTTTTTTGATTTCACTGATTTGGATCCTGTCTATCTGCGCATTCACTCTCGATTTGCCTGCCGTCAAATAATAGCTCGCTACTATCAGTGCAACAATAGCCAATACTCCGCCGATAGTAAGGAGGCGTTTGGTGCTCCATTTCTTTTTTGCAATTACCCTGTCCATTTTGTTTTTCTTTCAGCTTGAGTGTGCTAATTCCTATTTCTGTTACTCCGGGGTAAGCCAGGAGCGGATTCTTAAAAAGCCACCCGGTGTTCTGCCATCGGGCGGCTCAAATCAACAACATAGAGAAACTCTGCCAATTACTTACAACTATATGCCAGAATCTAACTATGATGATTTACAATTTCTTAGCGATTCACAATCTACGAAGCTGTTCGTTAGCGATACAACTACTGTCCGGTTTTGATACAGTAATTTTGTACTGGAATATTCTAAAAAATTAATTGCCATGCGCTTGTAATTATGGTATAATTGCAGTAACGGAATGTTGCATAAAAACAAAAGTATTTTTTAGATGATTTTGAAGAATGCGGCCATATTGGTGATAGACGACGACCCCGATGTACTCACGGCAGTAAGATTATTGTTGAAGACGGAGTCCCGGGAAGTGGTTACCGAGAAGAACCCTGAAAACCTGCGATCCTTACTTTCAAAGGAATCCTTCGATGTTATACTGCTGGATATGAATTTCACCAGCTCCATAAATACTGGCAATGAAGGATTATTCTGGCTCAGGAAGATTAAGGAATTCGGTTCCAATGCGGCCGTAATCATGATAACTGCCTACGGTGACA
>CALFNL010000136.1 GCA_937902875.1 uncultured Bacteroidota bacterium
ATAAAGAAAATATTTGAGCAATTCCGTAAATACGGAAGACTGTTCGTCAATCAGACCTTTTACTTTCAGCTTCACCAGTTCGCAATCGATGCCGAATTGCTTACTCATGTTGAGCAGGTAATAAGAAACATCTTCTGCCGTCTCGTATTCAAAAGTCTGCACCAGTTTCAACTCCCCTCCAGTGAACAGGGCCACTACCATTTTATTGGGATAGAAGATCAATTCCGCGATATCATCTTCCAGGATCCCATTCATTTTCCATTGTTTCAGTAAGAGAGAATAGAAATGCCAATAAACTCCATAGGGAAAATGCTGGCTCATGAGTTGCTGCAATACAGCAGGCACCCGGTAAGTATTGTATAGTTTCCATTCGGTAACCTGTTCCGCCAGCGAGTCTCCAGTTCTGAGGTCACCATAAACCATATCAAGAGAAAGATTGTTCAGTTCCCGGTGATAGATTGTTTCGGGTACCAACACCGATTCCGGGAAATTGTATGCAATTGTAACTTTGCGGTAAGTCTTTCTGAGCATTTCATTACTGTAGAGAATGTCTCTGATCTGAGTAAAACTATCCTGGTAATCCACATTGAAATATTCCAGAGTCAGAAATTCCCTGTTCCCGTTTTCCAAGACTGCCAATGAAAGGTGGTCAGCAGCGAGGTCAAGATAGAGATTACACTCAGATGTATCGACCAGGTGAAGGCCCGTAACTTGTATTTGAAATGCCGGATTCAATTGCGCTTATATTTCTACTGGCAATAATACCACAAATTTTGGAAATGGTTAATTTACGTAGTAGCCGCAATGCCTGTTGCATCGTGAATCAGGGCTTTATACGGACCAGACCAATTCTCAAATAACCGGACCAGAATTAATAAGTAATAGTTGAATTGCATTTCTTCTTACAAATTCATAATTATTAAGTTTGCGCCTTCAATATGTCTACAAGCAATAAATCTATTGACCTCAGGTTGCAAATATCTTACAGGCAGATTCTGAAGATTGCATTGCCCATATCCGCGGCGATATTAGTACCCCAAATTAATTTCATTACCAATAATATTTTTTTGGGACGATTGGGTGAGATGGAACTGGGTGCCGCAGGCATTACGGGCGTTTTGTATCTTATTTTCGCGGGTATTGGTTTTGGCTTGAACAACGGGTTGCAGGCGCTGATCGCCCGGCGTGCGGGGGAAGGCCGCATCGGAGAGATTGGTAAGATTTTCAAACAGGGCGTGAGAGTGGCATTGGCTATTGCCATGCTGGGAATATTGCTCACCTATTTCGTAGTTCCTGTCATTCTTCAACATACCCTTCGTTCGCAGGAATTGTACCAGATGTGTATTCATTTTTTGCGGATCAGGATCTGGGGTCTTCCATTCCTGTACATGTATCAGATGCGGAATGCCTTATTGGTGGGTACCAATCAAAGCCGATATCTGATTGCCGGAACCGTAACCGAGACCGTTTCAAATATCTTCTTTGACTATGCTTTGATTTATGGACATTTCGGATTTCCCGAGTTGGGATTTAACGGGGCCGCCATTGCCTCCATTATTGCAGAGTTCCTGGGCATGTTTGTTGTATTTCTTGTGATCCATTGGAAGGGATTTCACCGGTCATTTGAGTTGAACAAACATTTTGGATTTGACAAAAATGTATCGAAACTCATATTGGTTCAATCTTCCCCCCTGGCTGTACAGCAAGCGATCAGCATAATGAGCTGGGAATTTTTTTACATCCTTATTGAACATCATGGGCAGCGTGATCTGGCGGTTTCCAACACTATGCGGAATATTTTTGGGTTTTTTGGAGTCTTCACCTGGGCATTCGCGGCTACCAGCAATACACTGATCAGCAATATTATCGGGCAGGGTCTGAAAGACAAAGTGATCGCGGCCATCAATATGATTGTGCGACTCAGTACTGGAATTTCGATCTTAATTTGTCTTTCCCTCAATCTCTTTGCCCATTCAATTTTCTCCATATATGGCCAGAGTGAAGGATTCATTGAGGCGGCCATACCCGTGCTGCGCGTAGTTTCCACTGCGCTTATTCTCATGTCTTTCTCTGTGGTATGGTTGAATGCTGTAACGGGAACTGGTAATACCATAGTGAACCTGGGGATTGAATTCATATCCATTATACTTTATTGCAGCTATGCCTACCTGGTACTTGAAAAGTTGCGGATGCCCATTGCCTGGGGTTGGGCAGCGGAATGGCTGTATTGGCTAACGATGTTTTTGCTTTCGAACTTCTATATCAGGAGCGGAAGGTGGAAGAAAAAGGAGATATAAAATAACACGATTACCCATTTAGGCCTCAAAGCAAAAACCAGGGGTTGACAATTCCTGAATTATTTTAATTTAGGTGTAAATAGTGGGGTATGTTTAGTGGAATAGCAGTGCGGCAGTTGGATATGTG
>CALFNL010000137.1 GCA_937902875.1 uncultured Bacteroidota bacterium
CCGAGCAACTTACTTTGCGGCGATAATAGGTGGTGGAAGACAAGGAACCGGGGCTATAAGTTGAAGCAGTTCCACTAATCAGCGTAAAATTGGTCCCGTCGGGAGAGGATTCCCACGAATAAGTATAAGCGCCACCGCAGCCTCCTCCTGAAGCCGGAGAGCCTCCGATAGTTGCAGGAGATGTGCCGGTGAAAATGTCCTGGCTGGCAGGGCTCAGGGTTCCACCCTGTAATTGTGGATTCACTGTGATTGTAGCCACATCTGAATAGCCGGTAGAACCTGAAATGCTTTCGGCAACAAAACGTCTGAAATAAGTAGTTACCGTAAGATTTCCACTTGTATAGTTTTGTCCGGTAGCATTAGTGATATTAGTATAATTGACGTTATCTGTGGAATTTTGCCACTGGTAATTGTATGTTGGCGTACAGGTTCCACCCGTCGCAGCTGAGCAATTTATAGCAGCAGGAGCCGTGTTGTAGTTGATAGTCTGGGTTTTTCCTGATGTAATAGTGCCCGGAGTCAATGAACTGGTAATTACTATATTCAGTGTGGGTGTTCCGGAGCTGGATGCAACCCTTACCCAATGAACCTGTGCAGCCGAGGTCCAGGTTACATACACAGCCCCTTGAGGATTACCCGTTATGGATCCTTCGAAAGCTCCTTGAGATCCAGATACAGAACTAATATATCCCCCGCTTACTGTCCAGGTCATGGAGCCCGAGATAATGCCTGCCATATACCTGTACTGTGTCATATTAGCCACACAGGTAGTGCCCGAAATACTTTGGGTTTGAGCTAAAGAAGTATTGGTTAGCAGAAGCTCTGCGGAGCCAAGCAAAAAAAGGAAAACTAAATTCCTGGATTTATACAAGGCATTATTCATGGATTTCTCTTTGCAGTTAGAGTTTGGGATTGCTTAATAATATTCTCTTGCATGAAATGATTAATTTACTTTGACTCCGGAGGAGCTGCGACGTAAACAGTGACTACATTTGAATATGCAATATTATTTGAGATGGTTTCTACAACCTTTCTCCTGAAAAAACTGCTTTGCACCAATGGGTTGCTCAGTACCAACAACAGATCGTTCGCACCTTTGATGTCGGTCCATATCACTTTATCAGATGACTGTTGCCATTGATATGAATATTTCGTTGAACATCCGCCCCCGTAAGCGGGCGAACAATAAAAATTACCTGGAATTAAATTGTACCCCAGGACTTGGGCATGCATAGAAATGTCCAGTACTCCGCCTTCCAGGGGTTTGGTAATGGTAACGGTCTTGGTCAGTTTTCCCATGGAGGAAGTCAGCACAATTTCGCCTGAAGAAATATTGGGATTCCAGATTACGCGAAAAGATGCAGAATAAGAACCACTGGCACAGGTAGTATTGGTACCCGGGATGGCACCTCCGGTAAAGCACACTTGAAAATCAGAGTTAGAAACGGTATCTGCAACAATTACATATAGATACTCCGTCCCAGGCACAACACATTCCGGACCTGAGATTGAACCTTGAGCCCGGCTTGCGTAAGCAATGAAAGAAAATAGTAAATATGGAAGCAATATTTTTTTCATGAGAATTCCATTTTTTTATTTTGAGTTCTATCACCTGCTTAATTCACCATAATTATATTCAAATACTTTCCTCATATTTCCGAATTGATCCCTGATATCCAGTAACCTGTTAAAAGAATCATAGTCATAATAAGTGATAGTGCTATTGACGCTACATTCGGCAATCAGTCGCAAAAAATTGTCATAGGTGTAAGTCGTCATTTGTGCGGTGGAAGGATGCAGACGGAGCTCATCAATATTGCCACTTCCCGTAATCGAGACAGAGGTTGCACCCGTTACGGTTACTTCCAAATACTGGTATCCATTAAGAGTCCGGCCTCCAATATAATTGCTTACTGTTCCTCCTGCTATATTATAGGTTGTCCCTGATTTTTTCCAGAATGAAAGAATATAGGATTTGGATGAACTCAATCCGGTTTTGGTGACAGGATTACTGCTGAGGTTGATGGCATGTGTTCCGGTGGGTGCTGTGGCGTCGGCTACGACTGATCCCGCCGGGTAAGTCCAATTGCCCGTTTCCGCTGACTCGAAACTATTATAAGCCACGTCGATGTATAGAGCATTGTCAATCTGGGCCAGAGGGAGATTCGTGGAATTGTCCCATATCAATGCCTGGCTTTTGTCATTCACAAGTTTCTGTTCAATAATCTTTCCCGTGGTACCATTCACGTTGAAGCTGGCTTTTTCAACGAAGTTGGAACTTGGAATGAGTGAAGTAAACTGTGAGGTATAAGCGATATTTTCGCCCGCCTGCACTTTGGACAAGGGTACGGTAGTTTCCAGCGCATATATTTTGGATGGATTGACAAAAGTGTCGGTTCCACTAGTTGCAAAATCTTTGAACTGAGTGATCGTTCCACCTACCAACTGATTATTCTTCCAGGTGCGGGTAGCTACAGGCACCAACATATTTCGCTTCTGCATTTTGCCAAATATTCCATCAGCAGTCGCATTGCTCGCATAATCAAATGAATAGTAAGTCTTGGTGATAATAGAGTCCCCAACACTGTTAAGAGTAGTATCAGAAGTCTGCAGCGTGTGAAGCGTATCTTCATATCCATAACGATGTGTAGTGGCCATCGCCTTGGCATCTTTATAATCCGTGATGGTAGAATAAATCAGATGAGAAACGCCCGTATGAAGTTTATAATAAGTTAAAGCATCATTATATGCTCCTGGCAAGCCTGATGTCCTGAAAAATTTAAACCCCCTGATCCAGAAGTTTTCATGGTAATTCTCCTTATAAATATTTCTAACAATTTTCAACAAAACATGATTTGAGTCATATGTGCTTTCCCCCAACAATTGTCCCCTGCGAAAATCTACCTGCTCCGGCGCCGCAGGATAATAGTGTTCGAGCAAGCTTCCTGAGTAATAGGATAAATTTTGAGGCAAGATGTCATTAAAATGGCCGTTCCCAAAAATTCCTGGAAATACTCCAAAATCAGTTTGGATTGAAGTACTTGCCGTGTAATTATACATGTCCAGCCGAGAGCTGTTGGAGAACAATTGATCAGCCATAAAGTAGTACACTTTTGACCCTCCTTCCCCATTGGAGCCGAATATTTCTTTCACGATCGGGTAGCCGATATGGTTACCCTGGAAATCCTGAAGGGGCACTATGCTTTGAGATTGCCTTACCAAACAAATGAGATTCATTAAATATGATCCAAACCCATAACCCTGATACCCTACTTGAAAACCACTGGATGGATCGGTTGAAAAAAAGTATTCGTTCTGTACATTTATCAGGTACTGCGGCACTTTATACAACACCCCTCCAGCACCGTAATCAAATAAACGGACCTGAGATATGCCTGATACGCTATCCTGAGTAGTTATCCTGTGTATCCTTAGGCCCCCCACCATCATTGATGGGCTCGCCAAAGTAGATGTGTGCGCTTCAAAATCAAAGCTTGTCGTTACCCCAAGTGGGTCCTTGATTGACTTGATAGAAAATGCCTGCATGTCGGGCCATTTGGGTTCTCTTACTGCAGCTGCCCCAATTCTGTTGATGCAGATATCATGGGAAACACGGGGAGTAAATCTCATATTATTAGCGCCTGAATAATTATTGCTGTAGCCCCAGTGGTCCTGGTCATAGCTCATACGCCGAGGTAATTGCTGAGATTCCTGGTAGGTAAAAATATAGGGTGGTTTGTAAGAGAGCCCGTCTCCTGAAAATTCCCTGACGGAAACTAATTTCAAGCGTTTGGTATCGGAAATATCGCTATTCATAAACCCAAGGGCGCCCAAGGGTAAATTAGCGGCTGTGCTGGAATTAAAATAACTATAAACTAGAAGGAATTGCTTAATGCATTGATTTGCGGCATTAAATATTTTGACAGAATCCAATTGGTAAGAAGTCCCTACAAGGTCCTGCCTCGCTGCATGGGCACCAAAGCTTATGGTGTAATTTCTGGATTTGATATTGGTCAGCCTCAAACCGTTTACAGTCGTTTTATACAAAGTAGAAGGGTTATCCTCACTACTAAAGGAACAGGCTTGTTGTGGATAAGAATTCCCGGAACCGCCAAAAATCTTGGTTTCCTGGCCCAGATCAAAATAAGAGTACGTTTCTGTCGTATAATTGAAATACACAGTGTCTTTCGAATTAGGATAAATGATCCTGGTTAGAAACCAACTGGATGGCCTTTGGGTGTTTGGGTCCTGTGAGCTTGTGTTGGGTGTTACGGCATTGATTTCGTGCATACTGTTTTCACCAAAATAATATCTTGTACCGTCTGGCGTGGTGATCATCCAGGACGTAAAATCCCCTCCATTATATGTCACGGCGATTTTTACATCTTCTTCGGTAAGCATTCGCGGTGTGCGATACTCATCGAATACAAATTTCCCTGTGTAGCCATTAAAATTAAAAGTGAAAAGATCCGGCTCGCAATCTGCTTTTCCGGCACTGAGTTGTTGTTTTAGGTTTTCAAATATGGCGCCATCACTGTTAGCATAGCCTATTACCCCATTAACTGGATAGTTCAATTTGGGCATCTTAGTAAGACCGGAATCCTGATAATAGCCCGTGGGGCTGGCCCCCGCGGCGATCACACCTTCATCCGGCCCGCCTCTTACAGACCGGGCGATCATTCCACCCGCATTGAGGGCCCAACCCAACCCCACCCAGGAAGCCAATTCAGAAACGCGGATTCCGCTTGCATGATAGCTTAAGGATATGGACAATTTGGCCGCGCCATCCTGCAGATTGTAAATTGGAATACTAATATTAGGTGTGCCGGTATAATAGCTAACCGGGTAATCCGCGTATTTGCCCAATGATCCTACATTGGGTGCCGGCTGGGTATAATTTCCAAGATACTTGTATGGAGGAGTGCTTTGGGAATGAACCGAGGAAAATGTCCACACTACGCACGAAATGAAGAAGATCCTTTTCATAGATTGCAGTTACTATTTTGGTTGGAATTAATTTTAGAAATTATATCCTACCCTGAATAAAAGAGCGCTTGTTCTTGGTACATGTTTGTCATGCAGAAAATCATATAACATTTGCAGATTGCCTTTCAATTTCTTTCCAACATTATATCTTTTCCTTAACCCTAGTAAGGCACTCTTTTGCCAGCTTGTATAGTTCTTAAAAATCTCAAGACTTGACACGCGCTCCATGTAATTCATTTCCGCTCCGCCGCTCAACCAAATTCCCTCCTTCACTTTCCAATCCACAAAAGTTCTGAGTCCGACCCCTTCCCCGGAAATATGAATATGATTCCAATCCTTGCCCCATCCCACTTTAAAAGATCCGCCTATACCAATGACGCTGTTTGGATTTAATTTGTATCCGATTGAAAAACCAAAATCGCTGGTTACGGGAAAATAATTACTCGCCCTGGCTGATTGTAGGTTGACACTATACTCCAATCTTTGAAACAGGGATTTTACCTTTTCTGCGTTCGGCCTAAAATTCGGCATGTTCATATCTCCGTTAGCCGAGCCGCCCAACTGATTCAGTTTATTTTTCAATTGGGTGAGTTGAGCCTGTGCGGCCTGAATTTGTTGATTTAATATTTGCTGGCCATTAGGGCCTGATGACAATGCGCGTTGTTGGATGAGCTGTTGTACTTGAGAGCGTGTCTGTAGTGAAGGATCTACGGGACTACCCGCATTGACCGCGGGAGCAAAAAGGCTGGCCAGCATGGAATTTTTCCTGATGAATTCCCTGAAAGCAGGAACCCTGTTTAACACCTCAAGCATCTTTTCCTCAAGTTTGCCCGGGTCGTTAAGGGTTTCACGAAGCTCTCTTATCTGCTGACCATAGTAATACACTTCCCTTTGGTATTTCCCGAAAAACCTGCTGATGTTTTTAGGAAGGTCAGTGTACTTTGACAGTAACTGCTTAATTTCCTCCTGTCGCTCCTGAATGATATACTTAATGTTCTCTGCTTCGTTCAATTTCTCCTGTAACAATCTTACTTGTTCCAGGGAATGTTCAATTTTTTGTTTGATAGCTCCAGAGGCTGTCACAAGCTGTTTGCTTTCTCTCAAAAAAGACAGCGAGCCCTGCATTGAATCAAGGTAGGGCATATATGGTCCTGAGAGGATTCTTGAAAACTTTTCAGATTTTGAATTTAGTTTGCGGGCGAGGTCCGCGAATTCCTGATTCGCATGACCAAAAAGTGTTGCCGATGTAGAATCATATTTAGATAATTTCCGGCTGAGCGCATCTTCCTGCTTGCTTAAGGCTTTGAGGTATTTTTCAGTTTGCTTGGATATCTGCTCATCTAATCCGGCTATTTTCTTATCTACTGTTTCAAAATATCGGGAAGGAATATCATTGAGGGACAGGTCTCGATTCTCATCCGTTTGACCATAGCTGAAGCAGCCACAGGTCAGCAACGCAAAAAGGAATATCTTCCCCATGAGCAAAGCAATTGTTTTGGTTGAAATTCAGGTTCTGATTGTAAATCTTGAAAAACATTTTTATAAATGCAAATAAATTTTTGACGAATATATAGTAACACTTATCGAATTCTTATGGTTGTCTTTAGAGGGATCCATTTTATTTTTTGAATTGTTAATGCCGCCAAATTGTTTTGAATTTCAAAATATTTTTTTAAGGAACCACGAAATCACCATGATTTCCATTTCCCATCTTTGTAATATTTCGCTGGCTCAAAAGTGGAATCTTTTTTCTCTTTTCTGCATAGAGTCAGGATGCTTCTGATAACTATTCGCCTATAGAATTTGTATTTGGAACAAGCTGTGAAAGCCCTTTCATTATTGCAAAGTGTTGCGCATTTCCAAAAATCCTAAATAAAAAAACCGCCCCAAATATCCTGAGGCGGCTTCATCTGAAATTTCCATTATGAATCTTATCCCTTTACTGGCGGGTGAAAGAGAAGGCCAGGTTCGGGTTTAGGTATTCTAGAAATGGTAGGTCGCGGCCAGTATGAAAGTGCCGGTACTCTTCTTGGTCTCATCGGAATTATTCTTGAAAATAGGATCTTTGGCATTATCCAATCTGAATTCGGGAATGATCGTCAGATTGTCAATCCTGATATTCCCCGAAAGGGTCAGGTCGAAAACACTGGTGCCGAGGCCTGCCGCGGATGCCAGGCCGGATACGGCTTTCTGGTCGTCAAAATATTCTCCGCGCAGGGTAACACCGAACATGGGAACCGGATCGAAATTCAGGTACAGGGCCGAGCCCCACCATGAGTCGCTGCTGGCGCCACTGGGTTTGACAGACTGAACGGTACCATTGTATCCCAGGCTGAATTTGCCGCTAACCGTTCCTGTTATGACTACGTCAAATTGGTTGATGCTTTGATCGGCCCCATTCTTCCCGCCCTGGTAGTTCAGGTATCCTTTCACTTTTCCGCTGGCAGAAGCCACACTGAACTGACCGATAAAAAATTTCTTTGCGAAACTGGCGGTAATATTATCAGAAGGATTTTCCACACCAATCATGAATCCCACCTGTTTGAAAGTGGCATCCATCTTGATTCCGGTGTGAGAGAAGGGTCCGTAAGAAAACATATAATCCATACTGTAATTGCGGTTCAAATACGCGTCCAGCACTTCATAGCCAATATGTGTACCCCATTTCCCTAGGGTAAATTTAATTTTGTCGGAAGGCGCATAACTGAGGAAAGCCTGTTTGATGGCGGCCAAACTATTATGGTCGTTATAGGAAAACTCTTCTGCCCTCCTTCCGAATCCAAGGTCAACGGTGGCGGCCACTTTTCCCATGGTATGATCGACCCTCAATGACGCCATACCCAATTCGAAAGAATTCTGAGAATTGGTAAAGCTGGTATAGTTATTAATAGCAGGAGGGTCTGCATCTTTGGCGTTTTCAAAATTGAAACGGTAATACGCGTCAACAGAGCCGGTGAGTGTCCAGGAATTCTTCTTTACAGTTGAGTCCTGTGAAAAACCACTGAAGAAAAAGAGCAATAGTATGGCTGATGCGAAGATTTTTCTTAACATTTTGGTTGGTTTTAAGTATAGAATGAGAGGGAAAGGTTAGCGATCCGGAAATAATTCAAGAAACTCTTTTTTGCCGAATGACTTTCCCTCTATTTACATGAACAGCGCCGAGTTGATACATCAGAAGCTTTCTTCTCCTACGTATTCATTTTCTTCAAGCGTTCCGTGATTGTCAACCAGCAGTGTGCCTTGTACATAGCGTTCTCCATGCTGCGTCTGGTCAAGTCCCTTGTCTTCTTCTTCAGAGCTGACGCGGAGAGGACTGATCATATCAATGAGCTTGAATATCAGGAATGAGACTACGAAGCTGTAAACAACAACGATTGTCATTCCTTTCAACTGGGTAAAGAAGAGTGAAGCATTTCCATAAAACCATCCATCGTTTCCTGCCGCGTTGATGGCCTTGGTGGCGAAGATTCCAGTGAGCAGCATTCCTACCATGCCACCGATACCGTGACACGGAAAAACATCGAGTGTGTCATCGAGTGTGGATTTGGATCTCCAATGGGCGGCCATATTGGATATGATTGCTGCAATGAAACCGATAAAAGCGCTTTGAGGAACGGCCACATAACCGGCCGCAGGAGTGATGGCTACGAGCCCTACCACTGCGCCAATGCAAAACCCAAGGACGCTTGGTTTTTTCCCTCTAAGGGCATCAAAAAACATCCATGCCAATCCTGCAACGGCAGAAGCAGTATTGGTGGCGGCGAAAGCAGAGACCGCGAGGTCATTGGCGGCAAGTGCGGACCCTGCATTAAAACCAAACCATCCGAACCAGAGTAAACCGGTACCCAGCAAAACGTAGGGTATGTTTGCCGGCTGAGTGTCTTCGCCTTTAATATGGACTTTTCTTCTTTTCAAAACGATGGCTCCCGCCAGGGCGGCGCAACCGGCAGATATGTGCACCACAGTGCCTCCGGCAAAGTCGAGGACTCCCATCTTTGCCAGGAATCCGTCTGGATGCCAGGTCCAATGTGCGAGGGGGGCATAGACAAGAAGACTGAATAATATTATAAATAGAAGGTAAGAAACAAATTTGATCCGCTCCGCCACGGCTCCAACTATAAGCGCGGGAGTAATGATCGCGAATTTGAGCTGGAACAGTGCGAATAATAGTAATGGAATAGTTGCACCTCCTGCCCAGGGAGCACCACTATTCACCCCCTTAAAGAAAAAATGAGAAAATGGGTTGCCGATTACACCTCCAATGTCAGTGCCAAAGGCCAGACTGTATCCTACAATCAGCCAAAGAAAGCTGATAACACCCGTGGCTACAAAACTCTTGATCATGGTGCTGAGTACATTCTTGCGATTTACCATGCCGCCATAAAAAAAAGAAAGACCCGGAGTCATGAGGAAGACAAGGGCCGTGGCAACAATCACCCAGGCTATGTCGGCGCTGTTGTACTTGGAAGTGTCAGAAAAATTCGGGATTGTGGGAATAAAAATGGAGATAATTGCGAGTACAGTCAGAATAAAGAAAGGAATGACTGCTTTGAACCCAATTTTACTCATACGCAGTAAGTTTTAAGTTTTACATTAATAAAATTAATCATATTATTCTTACAACGTAAAAGTAGCAATTTCTTTCAGCTATTTTTTCAAATAATTTATATTTCTTTTATTATAATGTATATTTCATTAATGGATTCAGATTTCCAGATTATGAAAAATAAGGACCTTATCACTAATAAAGATTCAAAAAATAATCTCATATAATTATAAATAATAATGCCACCCGGAAAGGTGGCAGAGAGATATGAGAAAGCAGAGGCTTAAACGGCCTTGCTTAAGAGAGAATTGTCTTTGGATTCCAGGAAAGAATTGCCCATCAGGAATTCATCTACTTTGTGGGCACATTCCCTTCCCTCGCTGATGGCCCATACCACAAGGGACTGGCCCCGGCGCATATCTCCACAACTGAATACTTTTGAAATGCTGGTCTGGAAAGATCTTTCACCCGCTTTCACATTGCCTCTTTCATCCAGGTCAACGCCCAGTTCCGAGATCATTCCTTTTTGCAGAGGATGCAGGAATCCCATTGCCAACAGGGCCAATTCGCAGGGGATGACCCTTTCCGTTCCCGGCACTTCTACAAATTGGGCGGGACGGCCTTCTTCCGTGAATTTCCATTCCAGGTTTACTATTTTTAATCCCTTGAGATGACCCTTGCCGTCTGCGATGAATTCTTTGGTGGCAATGGCCCAATCCCTTTCGCATCCTTCCTCGTGCGAAGATGATGTTTTAAGTGTCATGGGATAACTGGGCCATGGCATAAATGGGGTTCTTTCTCCCGGAGGTTTAGGCAATAATTCAAATTGTGTAACTGAAATCGCACCCTGCCTGTTTGATGTACCCACACAGTCGCTTCCCGTATCTCCCCCACCGATCACTACCACATTTTTCCCTGCGGCCTTTAGTTCTTCAGGATAAATATTGCCTTCAATATTAGAATCAGGAAAGATATCCCTGCCGGCTACCCGCTTATTTTGCTGCTTCAGGAATGGCATCGCAAAATGAATCCCTTTCAACTCCCTTCCGGGAATATCCAAATCCCTCGGATCCATGGAACCTCCCGAAAGTACCAGCGCGCTGTATTCCCTCAGCAGATCATTCAGGCTGATATTCACGCCCACATGGGAATTGCATTTGAAAACGACGCCTTCTTCTTCCAGCAATTTAACCCTACGGTCAATAACCCATTTTTCGAGTTTGAAATCCGGTATTCCGTATCTCAACAATCCACCGGGCAGGTCATCCCTTTCGAATACGGTCACTGAGTGTCCGGCATAATTCAACTGAGCGGCAGCGGCCAGCCCGGCAGGACCAGAACCAACTATCGCAATCTTCTTTCCACTGCGAACTCCCGGTCTGCGGGCTTTTACAAATCCTTTCTCGAATGCTATTTCAATTATATGTTTCTCGATTTCTTCTATCACAACCGCCGGCTGGTTGATCCCCAATACGCAGGCAGTTTCACAGGGAGCCGGACAAATGCGTCCCGTAAACTCAGGAAAATTATTAGTGGATGTGAGGATCTCGTAGGCCTCTTTCCAACTCTTGCGATAAACAGCGTCATTGAATTCGGGGATTACGTTTCCGAGGGGACAACCATTATGACAGAAAGGAATTCCACAATTCATGCATCGGGAAGCCTGCTGGTTTAATTTTTCTTCGCTGTATGGTTGGATGAATTCTTTAAAATCCCTTAGCCTCTGCCTGACAGGTCTCTTGTCTGGCAACTCTCTGGAAAACTCCAAAAATCCTGTAGGGTTACCCATCTTAGTTCTAAAACATTTTATATAATAAATCCAATTTCAAAATTTCTATTCTTATTTTCTACTCTTCACAGTCACTTTTTCATTTCGCTCCTGCAGCGCCTTCTTGTAATCTCGCGGGAATACCTTCACGAAATTTTTCAATTGATTTTCAAAATCTTCCAAAATAAATTTAGCCACCGTGCTCCCGGTATGCGCATAGTGCTGCATGATGAGGTCCTGTAATTCACGGGAATCCCCGTTCGCAATTGTTTCGAGGTCCACCATTTCCATATTGCAATTCGAAGCAAATTGCCCTTTTACATCATACACGTAGGCTAAGCCACCACTCATTCCTGCCGCGAAATTTCTTCCCGTATCACCCAGTATCACGGCCCTGCCACCTGTCATGTATTCACAACCGTGATCTCCCACGCCTTCCACCACTACCTGGGCTCCGGAATTACGCACGCAAAAACGCTCGCCGGCCTTTCCCCTGATGAATGCCTCACCCGCTGTAGCTCCGTAAAGCGCCACATTTCCGATGATGATATTATCCTCGGCCACATAGGCGGCTTCCCTGGGTGGATATACAATCAGCCGGGCGCCACTCAGGCCCTTCCCGAAATAATCATTTGCATCCCCCTCCAGCTCCAGCGTTACGCCTTTCACGGTAAAGGCTCCAAAGCTCTGGCCCGCGGTTCCGGTAAACTTGAAATGAATGGTATCATCCGGAAGCCCTTCGGCCCTATATCTTTTGGTTATTTCATTCGACAATATGGTCCCTACTGTTCTGTCGGTATTCCTGATAGGGAATGTAGCTGTGACCGTTTCCCCTCTTTCCAATGCGGGTCCGGCTCTTTCAATCAGTTCCCAGTCCATCACCGAAGCAAGGCCATGATCCTGTTCCTCCTGCTTGAAAAGTCCCGTAAACATGGAATCAGGTTCCTTATATAACACCGGCGAAAGGTCTAGCTTACTGTATTTCCAGTGCGTGATATTTTCTCTCTTCGCCAGGCAATCTACCTGCCCGATCATTTCATTGACAGTTCGGAATCCAAGCTCCGCCATGATTTCCCTCAGTTCCTGAGTGATGAATTTGAAGAAATTCACTACATGATCCGGATTGCCGGTAAATCTTTTGCGCAGTTCAGGATTCTGTGTAGCCACACCTACCGGGCAGGTATTCATATGACATTTACGCATCATGATACAGCCTTCCACTACCAGGGCAGCTGTGGCAATACCCCATTCTTCGGCTCCCAGCAGGGCCGCGATGGCGATATCCCTTCCTGTTCTTAACTGTCCGTCAACCTGCACTATAACGCGGCTGCGTAAGCGATTTTTCACCAGGGTCTGGTGCGTTTCCGCGAGGCCCAGTTCCCAGGGCAATCCAGCATGCTTTATGGAGCTGACCGGTGAAGCACCCGTGCCACCATCATGGCCTGCAATCAATACCACATCGGCTTTGGCCTTGGTTACGCCCGCGGCAATGGTGCCCACCCCTGCCTTGGAAACGAGTTTCACACTGATCCTGGCATGCCTGTTGGCATTTTTGAGATCGTAGATCAATTGCGCCAGGTCTTCAATAGAATAAATATCGTGATGAGGAGGTGGCGATATAAGGCCCACTCCAGGTGTGGAATGTCTTACCCTGCCAATCCATTCGTCAACTTTATGACCTGGCAACTGACCCCCTTCGCCGGGCTTGGCTCCCTGTGCCATCTTTATCTGCAATTCGTCGGCCTCCGTGAGGTAGAGACTCGTAACGCCGAATCGCGCCGATGCCACCTGCTTGATGGCGGACCTCATGGAATCTCCATTGGGCAACCTTTCATAGCGCCGCTCATCTTCTCCTCCTTCACCCGTATTGCTTTTGCCACCCAGCCGGTTCATTGCGATCGCCAGGGTAGTATGGGCTTCCCATGAAATGGAACCAAATGACATGGCCCCGGTAGCGAATCGCTTGTAGATATTTTCAGCGGGTTCAACTTCTTCTATGGGAATCGAAGGGCGTGTGCGTTTGAATTCAAAAAGACTTCTGAGCGTGCAGGCTTTTTCGCCCTGATCGTTTATATGCTTTGAATATTTCTTGAAAATTGAATAATCCCCCATCCTGGTGGAGTACTGGAGCAGGTGAATGGTTTGAGGATTGAAAAGGTGGAATTCGCCTTTTCTCTTCCATTGGTAGAGTCCTCCTGCGGGTAACATATCAACCGGAATATTCTTACGATTGAATGCAAGGAAATGCTTGGCAAGTGCTTCTTTGGCAATTTCGTCCAGACCGATTCCTTCAATGCGTGATACCGCACCGGTGAAATATTTTTCAACTACTTCACTGTTCAATCCCAGTATTTCGAAAATCTGGGCGCCCTGATAAGATTGGAATGTTGAGATCCCCATTTTTGAGAATACTTTCAGCAATCCATCATTGATGGCCTTGATATAATTTTTTCTCAGGCTGTCCCAGTCCAATGCCGTCTCGAGGTTTCCGGAAGACTTCATGTTACGGATAGTTGCCATTGCCAGGTATGGGTTGATGGCCGTGGCGCCAAAACCGATCAGGCAGGCGAAATGATGCACTTCCCATACGTCGCCGGCCTCAATCACTAGTCCCACTTCACCACGGAGACCCTTGCGAATGAGGTGATGATGCACGGCCGCGGTAGCCAGTAAGGAAGGAATGGCCGCATGTTCCGAATCGATGGCACGATCTGAAAGTATGAGCACTTCAAATCCATCTTCAACAGCGTCTACCGCATAGCGGCAAAGGCGATCTATCCCCGCCTGCAGTGAACCGGGTTTGCCATCGGATCTGAAATAAGTTTGAAGCGTTTTCGCCTGGAATATGCCGGTATCAATACTGCGGAGTTTTTCGAGTTCCTTGCTCGTTAGAATTGGATGCTTCAATGCCACGGTATGGCAATGCGCCGGGTCTTCGTCAAGCAGGTTTCCATTATTACCAACATAAGAAGCGAGGCTCATGACCATCCTTTCACGAATCGGATCGATGGGCGGGTTGGTAACCTGCGCGAATAATTGTTTAAAGTAACTGCTGAAGTGCTGGGGCTCGTCAGAAAGAATGTTCAAAGGCACGTCATTACCCATGGAACCGATCGGCTCTTTTCCCTCGAGGGCCATTGGTTTAATCAGCAGTTCCAGGTCTTCTTTGGAATAGCCAAATGCTTTTTGATATTTGAATACGGATTCATCAGACAAATGCGTGAATGTTACACGCGGTTCATCCAATTCCTCCATTCTTATTTTATATTGATTCAGCCAATCACCATAAGGTTTTTGGGTGCAAATTTTTTGTTTCAATTCGGTGTCGCTGATGATTCGCCCTTGTTCCATGTCAACTACAAACATCTTGCCCGGCTGCAACCTCCCTTTTTCTTTGATCATTCCGGGATCAACAGGCAGGGTACCCGTTTCAGATGCCATGATCACGCGGTCATCGTGGGTAACACAGTACCTGGAAGGCCGCAAGCCATTCCTGTCCAGCGTGGCGCCGATGATTCTTCCATCGGTAAATGAAATTGAAGCAGGTCCATCCCAGGGTTCCATGATGGAACCATGATATTCATAAAAAGCTTTTTTGATTGGATCCATTTGTTCATTGCCATCCCATGCTTCGGGTATCAGCATCATCATTACATGCGGAAGGGAACGTCCGGTGAGGGTCAGTAATTCAATCATATTGTCAAGGCATGCAGAATCCGATTGCCCGCCCGTTACGATCGGCAATAACATTTCCATATCCTCCTTGCTGAAATAGGGAGAAGTAAAACCGCGCTCGCTTGTCTTGAGCCAGTTCAGATTTCCCTGGAGGGTATTGATTTCTCCATTATGGGCAATATAGCGGAATGGTTGCGCAAGTTTCCAGGATGGAAAAGTATTGGTGGCAAATCGGGAATGGATCAAGCCGAATGCACTCACCACTCGCTTATTGCTAAGGTCGGGAAAATAAGTGCGGACCTGGAGACTGGTCAACTGGCCTTTATAAACGACGGTTTTGTAGGAAAGAGAAGCGATATAGAATCCAATAGCGTCTTTTCTGACCGTATTATTTATGGTGTGCGTGGCATAGTTACGCAGCACAAAGAGTTTCCTTTCAAATTCGATGGGATTTGTAATATGATCCGGGCAGGCAATGAACACCTGTTCCATTTCGGGTTCAACAGAGAGTGCGCCCGCGCCAATTCCCGCGGGTTTCACCGGTACCTTGCGATAGGTCAATACCTCCAATCCCAATTTCTCTGCAGAACGGTTGAAGATATCCCTGCATTCTTCCCGCAATTTGATTTCGCGCGGATAAAAAATAACGCCCACCCCATATCTGCCGTAGGAAGGGAGGTGTACACTCAGCTTCACACATTCATCAAAAAAGAATTCATGGGGAGTCTGTA
>CALFNL010000138.1 GCA_937902875.1 uncultured Bacteroidota bacterium
TGGAATAGTCCCTGATCTCGTGATACAGAGTATCTCTCTCCACGGGTTTGCGTTTATTGGCTATTTGTATCTTAGCCGCAGGCGCGAATGTATAATATGGCCCTCTCCATTTGTCTGAAAGTGAAGATCAAATCTGCTTTCGCAATACTAAACTGATTATAAGCCCATCGAAATCATCGACAGCTTAGCAGAAAATTCTTATTGAAAAATGTGATTACTTCTAAGATTCATTGGGTGGAATCCGCAAATCAGGGAAATATCTGCACCTAATCCACTCCAAATCCCATTTCCTTCCCTAATATGAATCATTACCATTTCTCTTCTGCATCGGTATCATTCGCCTGTTTGTATTGGGCCCTGGTCAGGATCTTTTGGGATTGTCTTTCCATTATCAGGTCAGCCAAAATTCGTCCTGCGTCTTCTCCTGGGGAATCCTGCAGCAAACGTCGCAATTTGGATTCATTTACATCAATGCGGTAAAGAATGAATACGAGCTGATGAAAATCGTTTTGGATCAGATCGTTGAGTTTGACAGCAAGAGCCGATCTCAGTTCCTCCCTGCTAATGGTAGCCGGCGCAACCAATTCAAATTCAGAAATGAGAGATTGCTTCAATTCAAGTTCCTGGTCCATGACTATATGGTTGATCCCAGGTTGTTATTGCCCCGGGAGATTACCTGAATTTAGAATTTTTCCATTGCTCCAAGGCCAAAAAGAGCAAAATCATATTTAACCGGATCTTCCGCATCAAAGTTCTTCAGGTTGTCCGTGAGTTCCAGGGCTGCCTTCCAGTCGGTCTGTTTCCTGGAAATGATTCCGAATCCTCTGGCCACCCTGGCAACATGGAGGTCAACGGGGCAAACAAGTTGTGCACTTGAAATTTGCCTCCAGATACCGAAATCCACTTTCCTATCGTCTTTTCTGACCATCCAACGCAAGTACATATTGAGCCTTTTGCAGGTTGATTTTTTTTCCGGCGTGGCAATATGTTTTTTAGTTCTGTCGGGAACTTGTTCCAGCGAAAAAAAATACTGATAAAATCCATTTAAAGCCTGCTCAACGGATCTGTCACCGGGCTGCATGAAACGGGTAAAAGCCGTTTCCAGGCTGGGCTCGGCAGTCGAATCAGGCTGATCCTTATAATGAAACTGAAGAAATCCCACAAAATACAATAGGTCGGTGGCATTAAAAGTCCTATGCTTGAAATCCTGGAGATTCATTAAATCTTTTTCTCCTGCATTTCGCACAAATTCGTAAGGGGCAAAATCCATTCTCCTTAAAATGTCCTTGCTTTTCCTGATGATGCTGGTTCGGTTACCCCAGGCCAGTATGGCTGTTAAAAAACCGGCAATTTCTATATCCTGCTTTTTTGTGAACAGATGGGGAATCGATATCGGATCATTTACAATAAATGCTGGCCGGTTGAATTCATCCACCTTCCGGTCCAGGTATATTTTGAGAGCAGAAGAATTCATTGCCATGCTTCCTAATTTCTTTCAACAATAGGCAATCACATCAGCGCAGTCAGGAAGAAATCGCTTGTTGCAAGTCGGTGATGAGGTCTTCAACATCTTCAATACCTACGCTTAATCGTATCAGGGAATCTGACAGGCCATTCTTTATCCGCTCCTCCCTGGGAATGGAAGCATGCGTCATAGACGCCGGATGATTGATAAGAGATTCCACGCCTCCGAGGCTTTCTGCCAATGCAAATATCCGGGTGGAGCACAATACTTTCATTGCCGCTTCCACGCTTTCATCCTTTAACGTGAAACTCATCATGCCTCCAAAATCAAGCATTTGTTTTTTGGCAATATCATAGCCGGGATGGTCTTCAAACCCGCACCAATACACTTTCCCAACCTTGGGGTTTTTATGCAGCCAATGGGCGATGATCCTTCCGTTTTCGCAATGCTGTTTCATACGCACGTGAAGCGTCTTAATGCCACGCAACACGAGGAAACAATCCATGGGACCGGGAACAGCGCCGCAACTCTTTTGAATGAAATATAGTTTCTCTCTGAGTGCAGAGTCGTTCATCACCAACGCACCCTGGATTACATCGCTATGTCCGCCCAGGTATTTTGTTGAAGAGTGCATCACTATATCCGCGCCAAGGTCCAGTGGATTCTGAAGATATGGCGAAGCGAATGTATTATCTACACAAACGAGGATCCCGCGATCCTTCGCAAGCGAAACTACCGAAGCAATATCGGTAATATTCATCAGGGGATTTGTGGGAGTTTCGGTCCAAATAAGCCTGGTTTTGGAATTGATAGTTTCTTTTACCGCCCCTGGGTCTTGCATATTCACAAAATGAAACCTGATCCCAAATTTCTCAAATATCTTGGTAAATAATCGATAAGTACCCCCATACATATCTTTACCCGCGATCACTTCATCGCCTGGTTCCAACAGTTTCAGCACTGCATCGGTGGCAGCCACCCCGCTGCCGAATGCCAGGCCGAATTTCCCGTTCTCAATCACAGCCAGTGCTTCTTCAAGTGCTTTCCTTGTGGGATTCTGCGAACGGGCATATTCAAATCCCTTGTTTTTGCCCGGAGCAGATTGTACATAGGTTGAAGTTTGATAAATAGGAGTCATGATCGCCCCCGTAGAAGGGTCCGGCTCTGTGCCTGCATGAATGAACTTTGTTGCTGATTTCATAGTTTGATTCTTTGATTAATAATTCCGACCTGGATGCAAAGATGCAGAAATAGAAAATAACAGTCCATTCAAATGGCAAATCCGGCCGGGAGCCTCAACTTATCAAGACGAGGGCCGGATTTCCAGTTTAACAGAAACTTAACCCACGGGTAAAAATAATCTGCAACTTTTCAGGATGGCGCATTCACAAAGGGTTTCAGCGCTCTTATCCGGAATCTCATCTTTCCATCTATGCGAAAAGATTCGTAAATCTTATCTTGATTCATCCAACAATACAGTATTGATTGATGGTTGTCTTGCACTGGATTAGTTTTGAATCATGAAATCTCTCAGCTCATTCATTCTAAATTATGTGTCATGAAAAAGCTTTTTGTTCTAACCTGTACTGTCATGTTAATGGTAACTGCATTCGCTAAGGTGCCCGAAGTAAATGACAAAGTCTTGAAAGCATTCAATGAAACCTTCACCCGCGCGCAGCAGATCAATTGGGAAGAAAAAGATGGTAGCTACATGGTAAATTTTGTTCAATCCAGTGTACGTTATCGTGTGAATTACGATGTTCAGGGAAATATTGTAAGTTCTATCCGCTATTATGAACCGGGAATGCTCCCTACCAATATACTCTCTGCATTGAAGAAAAGGCACGCGCAAAAGACATTTTACGGGGTCACTGAAATCGCCGTAGGACCGGATGTTTCTTATTTTGTGAAGATGTATGACGATAAGAACTGGTATTGTGTTAAAGCAGATGCTTCGGGCTCCAATGAGATCGTGGAAAAATTCAAGAAGAATTAATTTCTGCAGCCTCGCTTGAACTAATGGTTCAAATAGAAATCAGCGTTCCGGCTACAAGGTAGCGCCAGTCGCGATTATCCGCGGCAAAGGCCGCCTCGGGCCGGATAGCTTTTTTAGAAATGCCTTTGTTGAGAATGCCTGCGGCGACAAGTTTTTTCCTGGATTCATGTACCAATTCCTGCATTGCCGGGTGCGTCATCCACTGCATTTGAGGTGGTTCAAACCCGATTTTCTGAGTCTGCCAAACGATGGATGCTGGCAGTTCGTCTTTCATGGATTCCCTCAAAATCCACTCATTGTATCCATTCCTGAACTTGAAATCTGAAGCGATGGAAAAAACAAATTCTACCAGCTCATGCCCCAAAAAAGGTAATCTTATTTCAATACCGTGTGCCATGGAATTCCTGTCGGCAAAACCCAGCAATTGTTCCAGTCCGGATTGTGTGCTATCGTAGTAAAGAATATCATTCAATTCCCGCACAAAAGGTTTGTAGCAATAATTATAATCGTAATAGGCTCTCACAAATGATTCATCAAGTTCGGAGTTCCGCTTCAATCTCCGGGAGGTCCTGTTTTGCAGATGCAAGGCCGCCATCCCCGGAAGCCAGGCCGCGAAAAGATTTTGAATACCCCAGTCAAGGTTGTGGCCATTCTTTATGAATTCCCTTTTTTCTTTTCTGAATTGACGCAGTTTCCGTTCCGAATAGAGTTCCTGCAGCCACCAGTGAATATATTTTTCATAACCTGCCAGAATCTCATCGGCACCTTGACCATCGAGCAGCACTTTTATTGAATTTTTCCTTGCCAGTTCAAACACTTTGTATTGCGCATATATACTGGCAGATCCAAACGGTTGCTCCTGATAATAGCAAACCCTCGTGAAATTATCGGCACAATCCTGCGCGCCGGGAATTACAAAATGTGCCTCCAGCCAAAACCTATCCTTCACCTGTTTTATCCTTGATGATTCATCCTTTTCAAAGCCTGGAAAATTTGCCGAAAAACACTTATATCTACCGTCTCCGCCGCGCTGGCGGCTGGCCGCGGCCACTATCGAAGAACTGTCCAGCCCCCCACTCAGACTGGTGCCAATTTCCACATCACTGCGTAGCCTTCTCCTCACAGAATTAAAGAATAATTCCCTGAATCTTTCAATGGCATCTTTTTCATCCATCAAAACCCTTACGCTTCTGTCCAGATCCCAATAAGATTGAATTATTATGGAATTGCTTTGAAGATGGATCGACAGGCTATGTGCGGGCGGAAGCGAATAAATATTATTGTAGAATGTCCTCTCACGTTCAACAGGCAGGTTGGTATAGCCTAGTGCAAGAAAATACAGGAGTGCCTGGGGATCTATGCGCCTTGGTATGCCAACAGCCCAAAGGCCTTTCATTTCCGACGCAAAATAAAAACTCTTGTCGCTTTCATCGATGAAATAGAAGAATGGTTTTTCACCAAATCTGTCGCGAGCGCCAAAGAAAACCTGCTCCACTTCATCCCATATCCCAAAGGCGAACATGCCGTCAAAATATCCCAGGCAATCTTCGCCGTATTGGGCATAGGCAGCAAGGATCACTTCTGTGTTTGACCGGGTGCGAAATTCGTGCCCTTTCCCGGTCAGGTCTTCCCTCAACTCTAAATAATTATAAATTTCTCCATTAAACACGATTGTGTACCGGCCTTCGAAATGCATTGGTTGTGCGGCTGCCGCACTCGGGTCAATGATCGATAGTCTCCTGTGACCAAAACCCACATGGTTTTCGGGACTGATCCAAAACCCTTCTCCATCGGGCCCGCGATGGGAGATGGCATCTGCCATCATTTTCAAATATTCATGGGTGATGCGGGAAGGGTTCGGTGATATGATGCCGGCAATGCCACACATAAGGGTAAATATCTGCATTCCGAAGGCAAAATCCTAATAAAAAAAGCGCATGTGCTGAAGCGTAATTACAGCGAAGATATTGGGCTCAATATTAAAAACTGATCGAAAGAATTGTCTTCACATCATCCCATCCCATCAAGAGGTTGGCACCGTCTTTGGCATTTTCAAATTCCATAGAAAAAACTTCAATGGGAGCGTTTAACCTGGTTACAGGAATATCAAATTTATATACATCCTTCGTGCGGTCTATCTTGAGCCCCCAGGTAAATAAATCCTTGTTCAATATAATGGTCCATTTGTCCTGTTGTGGTATGCAGTATATTATGTAGCGGCCCTGGGGAATTTTTTGATTCTGAATGATGGCATCCCTGAAAAATTCAATTTCCGTCGCTTCATTCGCGCCCAGTCTCCAGGGTTCGCCGTATTTGACAACATTCCCGAAAATCTTTCTGCCATTTTTCTGTGGCCGGCTAAAGATAACTCTTGCATAAGGCAATGGTTCACTCTTACCCAACATTTTCAGTTTGGAATAATCAACGGGGAAATACTGCATATCCATTGGCGATTTATCCATCTGCGACAACGGATTCGTGAGGTCGATCTTGCCGGCAGGCACAATGGCCGAATCATTCTTGTTGCCCTGCCTGGGCTCGGTATTGCAGGAACATAATATTCCGCCGATGAACGCCGTAAGTAAAAATTTGTAAAGCAGATTTATTTTCATGTTTGATCCAAAATAATTAAAAGCTTATGGGAAGATAGGCCTTGACACTATCCCAGGTCATCATCAGGTTTGCACCTGTGCTGGTTTTTGTGAACACCATACTGAATACCTCCACCGGTACGGGATTCTTCTCTGTCTTCACGTCCACTCGTAAAATATCCTTCTTGGGATCATAGGCAAAAGCACCCCAGGTATCGGTTTCCTTATTCAATATAATGGTCCATTTGTTTTCATAAGGAATCGCGTACATGCTATACTTTCCCTTCTTCACTTTATTCCCTTCAATTTTTACGTCTCTGTAGAATTCAATCTCAGTGGCTTCATTGGCGCCCAGTCTCCATACCTCCCCATATTCCAACAAGCCGCCAAACACTTCCCGGTCCTTTTTCTGAGGGCGGCTGTAGATCACACTCATTACCAAAGGGCCACCCGCTTCCTTATTGATTTTCAACAAAGGATAATTAATCGGGAAATAACTCATGTCCATAGGCGAATTATCGAGTGGCGGCCATAAACTATCCTGTGCCAAAGCATGCAAACCAAATAAAATGACGACTGCCAGAATTGAAATCTTTTTCATACCTTCTTACTGATACTAGACAAAAATACTGGATTGGTAGCTGATCAAAAAACTGATGATTAAAATCTCTGTTAACCCTAACCTAAATCAGGGCCCTCCATACAGCATTTCTGTTCTTTTGCGCCAAATATCAATTCATGAAACAAGAGATCAGGTACACAACAGTGGCGGAAGCACTTGCCATCATTCAATCCGGTAACCGCGTTTTTGTGCATGGTAGTGCGCAGACGCCGGGTTTTCTGATGAAGCATCTTGCGGAACAGGCCTCCCGGCTGAAAGATGTGGAAATAGTATCCATCAGTGTGTATGGGCCCATATATGTTGATCAACCTCAATTCAGGGATAATTTCAAGATCAATTCCTTATTTGTTTCAGCCAGCGTGAGGCAGGCCGTAAATGAAGGCAGAGGAGATTATGTTCCTGTTTTCCTTAGCGAGATACCCGAATTGTTCAAGAGAGGTATTCTGCCGATTGATGTGGCCCTGGTTCAGGTTTCCCTGCCCGACCGCCATGGTTATTGTTCCCTGGGAGTTTCCGTTGACATTGCCCGCTCTGCCGTGAACAATG
>CALFNL010000139.1 GCA_937902875.1 uncultured Bacteroidota bacterium
CTCCAGGTCGAACAGAAAATGTTCTGAATATGGATAGATGGTAATGCGCCAAATCTCTTTCAAAACTTCTCCGAATTTGAAACTCTTATAACGAAGACTCACCGTTAGTTGGGCGCAAACGGGGCCTTCGCGGATTGCCAATACATCAACGTGTTCAACCGTGCCTTTTTGCAGGTGCTGATTCCAGAAATCCATAAATTCATTCCTGAAAGTAGTGTTTACCCAAGCCATGAAAATAGCGTGCTGGTGAATATGGCCGAGAGGAAAATCATCAGTCAGGATCTTTCCGTTGGGGCTATACAAAGGATGGATGAATCCGCTTCTGCTATAATAAGCAGGACTATCTGCCGGAGGAAGGGATTCCAATATATGGTAGAAAAATACCGGCCTGGTCCCCACGCTTACCAGCAGGCCCCCTTTTTCTTTCCGGATGGTGACAGGCGGTTCTCCCGCCGTAGGATTTGCCTTTCGGATTTCATATCTGACGGTACTGCCTGCCGGAATGCTATCAGTGGGAATAAAAATCAAGGTGATGCTATCCAGCAATTGCGCGGGAATCTTGTTTCCGTTGTTTAAATCCACCAGCAGCCATTGTTGCGAGCCCTTCAGCGGTTTCGGCAATTGAGCGCGCAATGGAGCAGGATGGCTGGCATGATTTCCCGCCCTCACTTCAATGATTCCCACCCGCTGAGCCAAAACAGAATTCCGGGAACAGGCAAGAAACAAAATAAAAAATAGCAGTGGTCTCATTTCTTAAGATCAATGTAATTAAAGGTAGAAAAGAAAACAGGAACCAAATTTATTGATTCCTGCTGCCTGAATATTCCCCATACTCCAAATATATTCAAAGATGATTGGCAGTAGTTCGGTGGCCGGAAGGCATAATCTCAAAGTTGCCAACCATAAATGAACTACAACTTCAAATTGATCCCAGCCATGAAGTTTCTTGTTGCCATAGGATAATAAAAATTCTCAGTGATTTCCTGGCCTCCATAAATATAACTGTAGGTATAGCCATTGGGCTCGTATTTCTTGTTGAACAGGTTATTCACCTGCAGGATAAGATGAATCTCACCGAAAATAAATTGATGCAGGGTATATGCAGTTCTGAAATTCTGAACATAAAATGGATTCAGGCTGCGCGATTCCTTGCCGGTATTGTCAAGGAATTGCCTGCTCACATATTTTGCGGGCAATGCCAACTCCCAATTTTTAGCAGGCATAAAGCCCAGGGTTGCGGTGCCCACTACGGAAGGCGAAAGAGCGATATCTGATCTGGAATAGGAATTTAATTTTTGACCTCCAACATCGTAATCGTCAAGGTACTCTTTAAAATCCTTCACCTTATTTTCACTGAGGCTGAGGCTGGCGCTTGCGTAGAACCAGGCAAGGGGCCTCAATTTGGCCTGTAGCTCCACACCGGCCCGATAGCTATTGGGAATATTGGTTCTGGTATAAGAACCTACGTCATTCACCTTTCCGGTAAGCACAAGTTGGTTCCTGTAGCGCATATAGTATAGCGTGGCAGTCCAGGAAAAATTGTAATTTCTTTTTTCAAGGCCCATTTCAAAATCGTGCAGGGTTTCCGGTTTGGGTTGCTGCGTAATTCCTGCTTCAAAATCATCTCGGTTTGGCTCTTTATTGGCCAGGGCATAGCTCAAATATCCAAACCATTCACCCAGGCTATAGCTGATACCCAATTTGGGGTTTATGAAATTATAAGTCTTGTTGATGATCAGTCCGGGATTGTCTCTGAACCCATTCAAATCATATTTTACCCTGCGATATTGGAGATCGGCGAAGCCCTCCCAATGCGCTCCCAGTTTCTGCTGCAGCTTGAAATAAGCGTTGAAGTCCGTCTTCTTTGCATCCAGATGGTACCAACTATAGTCTTTCGGAATTCCTGCTTCCGCCCAAATTATTTTGCCGTAATGATTGCCATCATAGCGGTTCCATCCGGTTCCAAGTATCCATTGAGTTCCTTTATATTTATATTGAAGGGAACTTATATTGCCGTAGTAATAATTGTTCAGCCAAAGCTGGCGAATGAGATCCGTTTGCTGTAAGGTTACATTTCCGATTACAGGATTTAAGAGACCGTATGAAATATATTCCTGTTGAGGCTTGTACTCTTCATAGTAGCCCTTGCCATGAGTTACGAAAAAAGCCGTATTAAAGCTGAAGCGCTCGTTGAATGAATGATTGAAGAACAGTTGCCCATGATCCTGCTGATAATTGTCAGTCTGGTTTTCATAGGTAAAATAATTATAGGTTCTGTTTCCGGATTGATAAAGATTTACAGAATCGGCACTTGTGAAATAAAGAGAGCCTATGTTTCTTTGGTAATGAGCATCCAGTTCATCGCTGCTGCCCCTCAATTTTGCCTCCGGTATCCCATTCCAGGCCTGGTAGGTCTTTTCATTTCCCGAAATGATATTGAGCCTGAGAGAAGACGATTTATCATAGTAGGCGGTAGAAACATAAAATGATTTGAGATTGCTGGCGGCCCTGTCAACGAATCCGTTGCTGGTGATTTGCGAAAGCCTGGCATCCACGGTAAAATGGTTATTCAGGAGACCAGTTCCCGCTCTCAGGGTATGCTTCCAGGTATTGAAGGAACCGAAACTGTTGTTCAATTCGCCATAGGCCTTTTCATTGAATTCATTGCTGCTCATGTTGATGGTAGCCCCGAATGCACCCGCTCCATTACTGCTGGTCCCAACTCCACGCTGCACCTGCATATTATTCACGGAAGAAACAAAATCAGGGAGGTCCACGAAATAACTCCCCTGCGATTCTGCGTCGTTATAAGGTATTCCGTTGAGCGTAATATTGATGCGGGTTGCATCCGTGCCTCGGATGCGAATGGCAGTGTAGCCCACACCGTTACCAGCATCGGAATTCACAACTACTGAAGGCGTCTGGTCGAGTATGAATGGCAGGTCCTGCCCCAGGTTCAGTTTTTCAATTTCCGGTTTTGTCATATTGGTCTTTGTGAAAGGCGACTTTTCGCCTGCCCTCACTGTCCTGATCTCGATGGGCTGCATCAGCAGGTCTATTTTCTGCAATTCTACCAGTATGGAACCCTGGTTTGTTGAAATGGTGATTGTAAATGGCCGATAGCCGACGCAGCTTACCTGCAATTCATAATTTCCCGGTTTAAGATTCCGGAACTGGAAATACCCGTTTTCATTGGTGAGGGTGTTTAAGCCATTGGAAAGGCTCACCGTAGCATTGGGAATGGGAGATGCAACATTGGCTTCCCTGACTTGTCCCTTAAATAGTCCCTGCGCCAGGGCCAGCATTGATGGCAGCAGAATGACTGTGGTGAAGATCCATTTTTTGAGCATTTTCTGTTTTTGTTGTTAGCCATTGACCTGCGTTAATCAGCACTCACGGTCTGGGCCAGGTTTACAAAAACAGGAAAGGAGAGATGTGAGGACTCATCCTTCCCTGCGCAGGCATTATCCTGTTCAGGTTCTACGGGTATTTTCTCAGCCTTCCTCCTTTCATGTCTGCCCGAAAGCAGTAAATGAAAGGGCTCAAGCACCCCGAGGGACTGTGCTCAGTCATGCGATTTGTTCATGAGAGCGACAGCAATCTGTCGCAAAGTTATAGTACATAAAAAATATTTACCAAAAATTGTAACATTTATGAAGCCTGATCGTATAACCCTGAAACCGCTTATGGTGAAGAAATCATTGGTTATTATATGTTTGATTTTTTCCGTGGCCACCATGGCGCAGGGAAACAGAGTGGTACATGAAAAATACACCCAGGAACGTCAGGTTCCCGGCTTTCATGGCATAAGAGTCTCGAACGGGATAAACCTGGTGATTACTGCAGGAAAGGTAGAAAAACTGATACTGGGGTCGGATGAAGCCGATAAACTGGATAGGATCAGGACCGAGGTAAAAGACGGGGTATTGAGAATTTATGTTGAAAACGAGGCCGCTCCCTGGAAATGGCATAGGAATCTGAAAGGTAATATTGTGGCCTATGTTTCATACAAGATCCTGAATGAATTAGGTGCATCGGGGGGTTCGGATATTACCGCCGAGGGTGAGCTTAACTTGGAAGCTCTTCATTTGCACTTATCGGGCGGGGGTGGCTTTAATGGAAGGGTTTCGGTGAGGGATTTATCGGTTAACATGAGTGGCGGAAGTTCTGTGAAAATAACAGGCAGGTCGGGAAATACCTCCATTGAAGCCAGTGGTGGAGGCGATTTTGATGGAGATGGACTTGCTGCTGAAGACTGCACCATTGAGGCGAGTGGCGGAAGTGACATTAGCATTACAGTGAACAAGTCATTGTCGGTAAGTACCAGCGGCGGCAGTGATGTGCATTATAAGGGCACGGGCAAGGTAATAAGAAGTTCGGTTAGCGGAGGTGGAAGCGTGGCAAAAATGAATTGATTGTTTTGTATAATTGTAAATCTTCAATATTACAGGATGAAAAAATGGATGTTTTTTTTGTATGCGATTTGTCTCGGCCTTTTTGTCTCCGCACAGGAGCAAACCATTGTAAATGATAAGGACGCGGAAGTAAGAAATGTTTCGGGATTTCACGCGGTGAGGGTTTCGGGAAGTATTGACCTTTATATTTCACAGGGGCCGGAAGAAGTGGTGGCCATCAGTGCTTCCAGCCCGGAAATAAAAGACGAAATTGTCACGGAAGTAAAAGACGGAGTACTCTATATCCATCCCCAAAAAAACAGTAACTGGTGGAGACGTGAATGGAATTCCCTGGGGAAAAAGATCAGGGCCTATGTAGCCGCAAGAGAAATTGACCAGTTGAGTTCTTCAGGCTCAGGGAGCATATTTTGCAGTGGCACAATCAAGGCCGATAAATTGGAATTGGTAGTTTCGGGATCGGGCAATATTGACTGCAATTTAGATGTGAGTGACCTGTCAGTTGAGCAAAGCGGTTCGTCCAATGTAAGGCTCAAAGGAGTGGTAAAGAATTCAAATTTCAGGATGAGTGGATCTGGCAATATTTATTCGTACGACCTGCAATCTGACTATTCGGATATCAGCATCAGTGGTTCCGGCAATGCAGAAATAACAGCCAATAAAGAAGTGAATGCGAGTATTAGCGGCTCGGGAAATATCAGACTCAAAGGCGATGCCGGCATCAGGAATATATCCACTGCAGGTTCCGGAAGGATTAAGCGCGTATGATAATCATTAAGTCAGAATTTAATTTTACAAATATGAAAAATGTATTGCTTGTTTTCTTGATAGCCCTTGGGGTAAAAAATATTCATGCGCAGGATAAAGTTTTTGTGGATGATAAGAACGCGCAGGTGAGGCAGGTATCCGGCAGCTTCAGCGCCATTTCGGTCTCCAGTTCCAT
>CALFNL010000140.1 GCA_937902875.1 uncultured Bacteroidota bacterium
GTATTGTACACTCGAAAGAAATCCCTGCAGATGTTCTTCAAATCTGAAACTTTCTGGTGTTCCGTATTTACCTACAAAAATCGTTGTATCCGTATCCAGATTAAGCAGTTGGTCTACTGAAATCCTGAACCTGGTGCATAGAGTCCTTATTTCTTCAAATGAAAGCATTTTTTCTCCCCTTATCCTCCTGTAGGCACTATCATTACTGATATGGAGTAATTCGGCAATTTCATCCACAAATGAAATATGCGACGGGATGCTGCTCTTTAGGTTTTGGAAGAATTGTAGCTGCATGTCATTTTGTGTCATCACCGGGGCCTTTGGGTTTTTGAAATGCTCGCAATGAAATAGCGGCGGTTTTTTCAGAGGTTCAGAGAGAGATTTAAGGAAGAGTACGGAGCTTTTCCCGGTGGCTCTCCATGTCTTCTTTGTGTAACTGTCTGTAATGTTCTTGTTACTCAGTTGATTTGACCCCGGTATTGCTTTCTGCAGCCGTCATTTATAAAAATAACTTCTTTTTGTGATTATGCAAAGGTGCAAAACAGGGTTTCCTCGCATTTGCAATACGGTATTCACAGTCTTTGGCAGACAAAATCGATTCCCCAAAACCGGCTTCTGCCCGCCAGAACCACGATATTATCCGGTCATTTCCGTGGTATCTTATAGGTAGGCCGTTCTGGAAAACTTTTCCTGAATATTCAGCTTTTTTTGGGGGCCTCTTCGGCGAATCTTTGATTTTTTTTGCGAAATTCACATTGATATATGATAATGGTATTCCCCTGGCCCTGGAATTGCCATTAAAACGATTGATCAGTGGAAGAATATGCATAGAAATATGTAACGATTGCCCTGCCCAAGGCGTTATTTATAATTGAAGTGTCAAACAATTTGACCGAATATTTTCATTTTTTCTGAAGGTTCGTTACAAGTGCATGGAAAGCGTATTTCACATACAGATAATACTGATGTACTGGATGCTGGGCCTGCTTCATGCCGGTACGCCGGCAGTTCAGCAACTCAATTACGAAATTCTGAAAAATGGTAAACCGGTTGGGAAATTGGTTTCAACTCAAACGGTCGGCGATGGAACAAAAGAATTCATTACTGAGTCTGATGTCAGTATCGAAATCCTCTTCAAGATCCAGGTCTATACGCGGGTGAGGTCTCTGTTTAATAATGGCTTATTGTTTGATGGGAATTTTTTGCGCAAAGTAAATGGCAGGGAAAAAGCGAATGCGCATATTTATTGGGCAAATGACAAATATTATATAAAAGGGCTTAACGAAACCGAAATATTCAAATCAAAGATCTATTATACAACGGCCTGCCTGATGCATGTAGAACCCGAGGGCCTGGGAAGAATATTTTCAGAAAATTTCAGGAGATTCATTCCTATAAAGCCGGTCGGTCCGCACAAATATGTCCTTCAACTCCCCGATGGCAATGAAAATTATTATACTTACAGCAACGGAAAATGTGTGGAAGCGGAAATTGAAACCAGTTTTGCCACGGTGCATATCCATCTCAAGAATTAGATTTTGTATAGCTGCTTCCTTACGGGTAGTTTAGTACATTTATAATAGTTTTGCAGGAAATCTATGGAATGGCAATACTGATCACAGGCTCCACCGGTTATATTGGATCTAAACTCACCGCGAAACTTTCGGAACAGGAACATAAGATTCACCTGCTATGCAGATCCAATCCCCGTATATCAGAATTCCAGAAACCCAATATCAGGATATTTAGTGGTGATATTTCAGATACTTCTTCAATTGAGGCGGCAATGGAGGGAGTTGACCAGGTTTATCATCTTGCAGCCTATGCAAGGCTTTGGGCGAAGGATCCGGCCACTTTCTTTAATATTAATGTGAAGGGTACCGAAAATGTTTTGGCAGCAGCAAAAAAAGCCGGTGTTAAAAAAATAGTTTATACTTCAACAGCCGGCGTAATTGGTCCCTCCAAAGAGAAGCCGATGAGTGAAACCGATCCCCGAATAACCGGTTTTTTCAATCCCTATGAGGAAACTAAGAGCCGGGCGGAGGGAATTGCTCTCGAATATGCCGCGCAGGGCCTGGAAATTGTAATTCTCAATCCTTCGCGTATTTATGGCCCCGGCTTTGATACCGGCAGTAATCCGGTAACCAAGATCGTGGAATTATATGTAAAAGGAAAATGGAAGGTGATCCCTGGCAGCGGCGCTGACCTGGGGTCTTATTGTTTTATTGATGACGTGGTGGATGGACATATAGCAGCCATGAACAAAGGCAGAAGCGGGGAAAGATATATTTTCGGAGGTGTTAACGCCTCATTCAATCAGTTGATGGACCTCATCAAAAAGTACAGCGGAATTGAAAGAAAGCTCTGGCATGTTCCTTTCCCCTTCCTGAGTGGGATGAGCAGAATGATGCTAATGTATGCAGGCATATCGGGGAAGCCACCCATGATCACACCCGACTGGGTAAAAAAATATTATTATGACTGGGCCCTTGACAGTTCCAAGGCCGAAAAGGAACTGGGCTATCAGATTCGCCCCTTGGAATTGGGAATCAAAGAAACAGTTGACTGGGTAAAACAAAACAGGTTATGAGCCACTCATCCTATGCGCTCATAACAGGGGCCAGTATGGGAATTGGAGCTGCACTCGCAAAGGAATGCGCCAGACTAAATAGGAACCTTATACTTGTTTCACTGCCGGGGGAAGGCCTGCCGGAGAAATCCGCAGCCCTGAGTAAAGAATTTGAAATAGTTGCTGATTATTTTGAGACAGATCTTTGTGAAGAAAGGAATATTGAAGCCTTGTTTCAATTCGTGGAGAGTAAGAAAATCGGGATCGGACTGCTTATCAACAACGCGGGGATTGGGTCGGTAGGTGAATTTGAACATTTTTCCCCTCAGTTTTATAGCCGCCAGGTGAAGCTTAACTCCCTCGCTCCCGTATTGCTTACCCTATTTTTTCTGCCCTTGCTACAGGCGGAACACCAGGCCTATATTTTGAACGTTAGCAGCCTGGGAAGTTTTTTCAATATACCCAATAAAGAAGTATATTGTGCCAGCAAATCATTTGTATATTCTTTCTCGAACGCACTTCGCGCATCCCTGTATGATACTAATATAAGCGTGAGTGTCGTTTGTCCCGGCCCGGTAGATACAAATGAGCGGCTTCTTAAGGCGCATCGGTCCATGAAAGGACTCGCTAAAATGGCGGTGATGAGCCCCGAAGCGGTGGCCCAATACACAATGCTATCAGTCTTACGAAAAAGACGCGTTATAGTACCCGGAAAACTCAATCGAATATCCTTATTGCTGAACCGCCTGGTTCCCCACCCCTTAAAAAGAATTTTGATCCTGAGAGAAATGAAAAGGCAGGCTTCTCTTGCCGCTGGTCATGGGATTGATTGAGAATTTGAAATTTCATTTATTTTTGCAAAGAAAATTGATCATTTGTATGATGGAAGCTAATACATTGAAGAAACCCCAATACAGAAAGGATCCGGAAAATGATTTTTTTCCAAGGCTCAGGCAAATTGTGAGTGAAGAAGTGAATAAAGATCAAAGAAATATCTACACAGCAACTTCAGTCAAGGCGGCCATATTGTTCGTGGCTTATTTTGGACTGTATACACTGGTCTTATTGAAAGGTAATAACCTTGCATGGCTGTTCATTGGCTATATAGGCCTTGCAGTTACCACCATCATGATATTTTTGAATGTGGTACATGATGCGGCCCACAACGCGCTATTCAGGAGCAAGTTCCTCAATGAAGCGAGTCAATATGCGCTGGAACTTTTTGGAACTAACTCTTATATCTGGAGAATTCGCCATGTGCGCTTACACCACGCATATCCAAATATACCCACCTGGGATTGCGACATCGAACAGAGTGACCTGGTGAAGATATTTCCCGATTCCAGGACTTTCTGGTTTCATAAATATCAGCATATCTATCTGCCGATATTATATTTTACCTATACACTCAACTGGCTTTTCATAAGGGATTTCAGGGATTTCTTTTCGAAAGACCGGATCGTGCGAAAAGCAGTTGATATACCCAAGATCGAATTCGTAAAATTATTCGCTACAAAATTGTTCTATGTTTTTTACATGCTGATCATTCCCATACTGGTTCTGCAAATATCCTGGTATTGGGTGCTCCTGGGATTCCTCAGCATGCATGTAGTTGCCAGCGGTATGGGATTGGTGGCTTTACTCTCCACCCATGCCGGCGAGAATGCTACCTGGACCTATCCGGATACCGAGGGCAGGGTGAACCAGACCTGGGCCTATCACCAGATGATTTCCACAAATGACTTCGCGCCCAAAAATGCATTCATCAATTTTACATATGGGTGCTTCAATCACCATATTGCGCACCACCTCTTTCCTTCCATGAGTCATTCCTACTATCCGCAAATCACGGACATCATTCAACAATTCGCAAAAGAAAATAATTTGCCATATCGTTGCCTGACGGCCTGGGAGGCGATTACTTCTCACTTCAAATTGTTGCGAAACAATGCGTATGTGGAGAATATTTTCGAGGAAACTATGTAGAAACCTGTCTTCGCTGGAATTTTGCAGTCCATGAATACTATGAACTTTTTTCTTTGCTGAACAGAGGGAAAAGGATGGCAGATGAGAATGGCAATCAATGCGCTTCCAGCCGCTGTTTCAGGGCCTCATACAAAATGATCCCGCTTGCAACCGATACGTTCAGGGAATCAAAATCTCCCGCCATTGGTATGGAGAAATGTTCGTCTGCCGCTT